>JAZRZR010000095.1:0-2360 GCA_045601525.1 Acutalibacteraceae bacterium | reverse complement strand
TACAAGATTTACGCTACAGTTGATATAAAGGCTCAAGAGGCAGCCGAAAAGGCATATAAAAACGAAGCGAATATCGTTGAGGGCGAAAACAAGGAAAAGTTAACCGGCGCTATTACCGTTATGGATTATAAGGGTAATGTTAAGGCTATAGTGGGTGGATTCGGTGAAAAAACCGGTAACCGAGTAAGTAACCATGCTACCGAAGCGGTACGCCAACCCGGTTCTTCAATTAAACCCTTGTCGGCTTATGCATTGGCAGTTGAGAAGAACTTGATAACCTACTCAACCCTTGTAAACGATACAAAGGTTATGTATGGCAAAAATCAGGATTGGACACCGAATAACTGGTACACCACCGGATATAGAGGTCACATTACTGTTGAAAAAGCAATAGAGATTTCTTGTAATACTATTCCAACCATGTTGGTTGATAAATTAGGTCTTCAAACATCGTATGATTTTGTAACTCAAAAATTTTTCTTGACCGACCTTAATATTTACGATGCCAACTATTCACCTCTCGGCATGGGTGGTACCAATGGTGGCGTAACAACTTTGCAAGAGGCGGCAGCATACGCGGCTTTCGGCAATGGTGGTGTTTATTATGAGCCAACCACTTATTATAAGGTTTGCGACCAAGATGGCAAAGTGATTTTAGAAACCGAATCTAAAGCAACTGTTGCTATCAGTGATGATACAGCAACTGTTATGAACCATCTTTTGCGCCATGTTGTTGAGGGTGGAGAGGGTACAGGTAAGGATGCTCGCAATGCGGCAAACGGTATGCCGATTTTTGCCAAGACAGGTACTTCAAACGAAGATATGAACTGTTGGTTTACGGGTGGTACTCCTTATTATGTTGCATCCGCTTGGGCGGGCTATGATACCTTGCAAACCGTTTCGGATAAGCATGTTGCTAAAAAGATGTGGATACGGGCTATGACTGATATTCATAAAAATCTCGAGCAAAGAGATTTCACCGATAGCACCTATGCCACAAGCAAACGCTATTGCACCTCTTCAGGACTTTTGGCAACAAGCAATTGTCCGAATACCGATGTTGGTTGGTATAAGATTAGCAACTTGCCCGGTAGTTGTACTGTTCATCCCGGTGCAACTGTTGAAACCGAAACACAATAATAAATTAAAAGAGAACTGTTAATGCAGTTCTCTTTTTTTAATTTTGTTATAAATTATGAAAATGATGGTTGCTAAGATAATTGGTATTGTCCAGCCGAGGCCGATTTCAACGAAGGGAAATATTGGGCTTAATAAATTCATTTTTTCAGGCACTGTTGTGTGTAAAGCGGCAAAAAACACCGAAAAATATATTAAAAATTTTGCTTGTTTGTCTTTTAGATGTAGTTTGAATATTGATAGAAAAATTGCCACTAATACGGGCGGATAAATAATTTGCAAAATAGGTTGGGCTATATTCACTATGGTTTCTACACTAAATGATGCCATTAGAGCCGAAATGACGCAAATTATTGTTAAAAAGCTTTTGTAACCTATTTTTTTGTAAGAGTTATTAAGCTGTTCGGCGATGCTTGAAACCACGGCGATAGCTGTTGAAAGACAGGCAAGCGCCACAAGGATTGAGAAAAATATCGGTCCGAATTTTCCTTTGAAAACAATTTTAACAATAGAATAAATCAATTCGGTGCGAGTGATGCTTTCCTCGAACAAATTTGCAAATTTGTATCCAAGATAGGTTAGGCCTAAATATATAAACAAAAGCGCTATTCCTGAAATCAACCCTGAAATTAAAGCAATTCTTTTTTGGCAAGGTTTCTCTTTGGTTATACCTTTTATTGTGTTAATTATCATACCTCCGAAAATTATAGATGCAAATACATCCATTGATTGATATCCAGCATCAATCCCTAAATATATACTTTCCTTAATATCGGTTGGTTTGTAAAGCGATTCGGTAGGCAGTAAAACACCTTTGATAATCAAAATTATAAGGCCGAGCAATAAAAGAGGAGTTAAAATTTTTCCGATAATATCAATAACTGAATTTTTTCTAAAGGTTAATAAAAAAACTATTAGAAAAAATAAAATGTTAAAAATAAAAATATTTATTCCGTTAGTAAGTGGTAGTACCGACAATTCATAGGTAGTTGATGCAGTGCGGGGAACAGTAATTAAAGGTCCTAAGCAAATAGCAACAATAAGTAAAACTGTGTTTGAAAAGAATTTTCCGCCAACTAAAAAGAGATTTTTAGAGGATATGGCTGAGATTATAGACAGCAAGGCGATAATTGCAAGCACAATATCCACAATGTAAAAGGCGATAAAAGCGCCAAACCAATTATTGCCCGATAGAAAGCCTAAATAGGAAGGGAAAATAATAT
>JAZRZR010000094.1:0-29661 GCA_045601525.1 Acutalibacteraceae bacterium | reverse complement strand
GCCAAAATATGCCTTAATATCAATAATGCGTGACATAAAGCCGCTTGTTACGACAAGGTCGTTCATCGCAACATAGGTAGTTGGTTCCTTGCCATTTTCACAAATTTCAATTCTAAGCAACATCCGGTCTTCGACAGAATATTCCCCTGTTTTAAGTTTTTTAAGGATACCCAAATCGTTCCCCTCAACATTTGCAAGAAATCCAAGGCGACCCGAATTTATACCTAAGATAGGCTTATTATGTTTAGCGGCAAGCTTTGAAAAACGAATAATCGTACCATCGCCACCTACCGTTACAATAATATCGGCCACCTCGTAGATTTCCTTTTCGGGAATTTGGATATAATTAGTGGCACAAATATTATCAGGAAGATATGCCTCAAAGCCCATTTCCTTAAAAATAACGCCTATCTTTTCAACGATTTCGGCACTTCCCTTTTTATCTAAATTTGGTAAAACACCGATTTTCATCTTATTCACCATCCAATACTGAGTGAGATTTTTCTACAACTGAAATATAATCAATAGTTTGCAATTCATTTTTAGATTTAGAAATATATGCTAAATATTCAATATTACCTTCCGGACCTTTAATTGGGGAAAAATCAAGGCCTAATAGTGCAAAGCCACTATCAGTAATATATTTTATAACCTTTTCAATAACCTCTATATGTACCGCTTTATCTCGAACAACTCCCTTTTTGCCTACCTTATCTTTTCCCGCTTCAAATTGTGGTTTGATAAGACAAACAGCCTCACCATTTTCTTTCATTAACAATGAAAGCACCGGCAAAATAAGGGACAAGGAAATAAATGAAACATCAACTGAAGCGAAATCAAGTTGTTCGGGTATTTGCTCATTTGTTACATATCTAAAGTTGGTGCGTTCAAGATTAACAACACGCTCATCGCATCTGAGTTTCCAGGCAAGTTGACCGTATCCAACATCAATAGCATAGACCTTATCGGCCCCGTTTTGCAACATACAATCGGTAAAACCGCCTGTTGAAGCGCCAATATCGGCACAAATTTTATTTTGAAGGGTTATCGGATATACCTGCATTGCTTTTTCGAGTTTTAAGCCGCCACGGCTTACATATTTAAGGGTTGAGCCACGCACCTCAATAACATCATCACTTTTTAATGTGATGCCCGCTTTGTCGGCCTTTTGGTTATTCACAAAAACAATGCCCGACATTATATATGCTTTTGCTCGTTCTCTACTTTCGGCAAAGCCTTTTTCAACCAAAGCAACATCAAGTCGCAACTTTTCAGCCAACTAAATTTCTCCTTTAATAATTTTTATCATAGAAGCTGTATCAAAATTATACTTCTTTAGTGCCGATGAAACCGAGGCTTGCTCAACAAACTTATTATCAATTGCGGTAATTAAATAGTCACATTTAATACCATTTTCTATAAGCGTTGCGCCAAGTTGTTGGGCTACACCGCCATTTTTTATGCCCTCTTCAAAAAAGTAAACTTTTTTATATTTAGAAATCTCATCTAAAACTGCTTGGCTTATGGGGTGGATTTTATTCAACTTCATAACAGCCGTATCGTTTAATTCTTTTGAGGCTTGGTATGCATTATTAAAAATCCTACCATAAGTTATAATTAAGTTTTCACCTTCACCAAAAACATCAAAATCATTCATTGAAGGCTTAACATCAATAGATGATAACTCACTACCTCTCGGATATCGAACGGCCACGGGGCCCTCAATATCCTTTGTGGCATAAAGCACCTCTTTTAGTTCGGCAAAAGACGATGGCGAGTAAATTTTCATATTTGGAACGGTGCTTAAAAATGCAACATCAAATAGACCTTGATGGCTTTCGCCATCCTCACCCACAATACCTGCGCGGTCAATACAAAAACGAACAGGTAGATTTGCAATTGCCACATCGTGAATAAGTTGGTCATACGACCTTTGTAAAAATGAGGAGTAAACAACAAAATAGGGTTTCATACCGCTTACCGCAAGTCCCGCAGCAAATGTGGCGGCGTGCTCTTCGGCGATTCCAACATCAAAAAACCTATTACGAAATTTTTCCGAAAACTCGGTAAGACCTGTACCCGAAGTCATTGCGGCAGTGATAGCACAAATCTTATCATCATCCTTGGCCATCTCGCAGAGGGTTTGACCGCATATATCGGAAAAAACTACCTTGTTAGTGGCCTCAGCGCCTTTTGTTACATCAAAGGACGAAACACCATGATAGTTTTTGGGGTCATTCTCGGCAAACGAATAACCTTTTCCTTTGACTGTTACAGTATGCAAAAGAACGGGTCTATTCTTTGTTTTTGCAATTTCCAATGCAGTAACGAGCCCATCAAGGTCGTGACCATCAATAGGGCCCATATAGTTAAATCCCATACTTTCAAAAATATTGCTTTTATAAACGGCATTTTTGAACATGGTTTTAGATTTGAAAAGTTTATTTGTAATTTTAGGTCCAATTTTTGGAATTGAATCTAAAAGTTTTTTAAGACGGCGTTTGAACCTATGATATGAAGGTTTAGAACGAATAACTGCTAAATGGCGTGCAAGCCCGCCAACATTTTTTGAAATAGACATCTTGTTGTCATTTAGAACAACAATAAAGCCACCCTTTGCAAGACCCGCATTATTAAGCGCTTCGTATGCCATACCGCCGGTAAGGGCACCGTCACCCACCACTGTAACAGCAAAATTATCTTTGCCCTGCAACTGTTTTGACTTATAAATACCGTATGACGCCGAAATCGAATTACTGCTGTGTCCTGTTACAAAGGGGTCACATTCGCTTTCCATAGGACGCATAAAGCCTGAAATTCCGTTTTCCTTACGAATGGTATCAAATTTATCGAAACGCCCTGTCAATAATTTATGTGTGTAGCACTGATGGCCAACATCAAATAATATTGTGTCTTCAGGGCAATTAAAACATTTATGCAAGGCAACTGTCAATTCAACCGTTCCTAAATTTGAGGCCAAATGCCCCCCATTTTGCGAAACGGTAGATATCATGCATTCTCTTATCTCACTGCAAAGTTGTTTAAGTTGTACGTTATTCAGTTTTTTAACATCCTGTGAAGATTTAATTTCACTTAAAAATTTATATTCCAAAACAAAACCTCAATAATTTCTCTTAGCAAGATAACCTGCCAAGTGTTTCAAAAACTCAACATCACCGCCAATATTATCAAGTGCAAGAAGTGCCGAAGCGGTTAACTTATCAACCATTTCTTCGCATCTTTCAAGACCGTAAAATGTAACGAAGGTTTTCTTACTATTTTTTTCATCACTACCGATTGGTTTTCCAAGCACCTCAGCGGTAGATTTAATATCTAAAATATCATCAACTATTTGAAAAGCCAAGCCAACAGAAGTGGCATATTCTGTTGCATAATTTATTTTATCATAACCACCCGCTAAAATACAGCCAATTTGTGCTGCTGCAACAATTAAAGCACCCGTTTTAAGAGCATAAGTTTTTTTAACGGTTTCAAGGGTAACGTTTTCGTTCTTTTCTCCCAAGATATCCATAACCTGACCGCCAACCATACCATTAAGGCCCGCACATTTTGCCAAAACCGAAATTGAATCAAGAACATTTTGGGAATTGATATTCTCAGTCTTTGAAGCATAGTGGAAAGCCTCGGTAAGTAAAGCATCTCCTGCTAAAACTGCAAAGTCTTCGCCAAACATCTTATGACACGAGGGCTTACCTCGACGAAAATCATCATCATCCATACAAGGTAAATCGTCGTGTATAAGCGAATAAGTATGAATCATTTCTAATGCAGATTCAAAATTCTCAGAAAATTCACCCTCACCGCCGCAAAGTTTATAAAACTCGTGCAGGATAATTGGTCGTATCCTTTTGCCACCGATAGAGAGGCTATAATTCATTGCATCGGCTAAAGCCTTATAGCCATTTTCTTCACAATTAAATGCTTTTTGCAAATTGCGATTCACGCGCTGTGCAGCAACTTTAATTTCATTTTCAAAATTAGGCATATTATTCACCATCAGTATCATCCAAGTTTTTTATAACGAGCTTTGCTTTTTCGATATGCTCACTGCAAATCTTTGTATATTTCATTCCTTTTTCAAAAAGTTCGATAGAATCACTCAAAGTAACATCGCCTTTTTCGAGCAAAGCAACTGTTTTTTCAAGCTCTAAAAGAGCAGTTTCAAAATCAATGTTTTGTGACATAATTTCACTCTCCATTTACTTTATCGACAGTGCATTCAGCATTACCGTCCGAAAAATCAAGAAAAATCTTATCCCCTTCATTAAGCCCCGACACACTCGTTACAATTCCGTTATCGTTTTTTACAGCCGCAAAGCCTCGAGAAAGCACCTTAAGAGGACTTATAGCATCAAGTGATGATGCCAATACAGCAAGCTTCTCATTTTTTTGAGCTATAATATTTTGAACTGCAAAACGAAAACGCTCGTTAAGAAGATTAAGTTGTGCTTCTCTTGAAGAAAACAGGGTTTCGGGATTTAGGAAAAATTCTTTCTTGGAAAAAGAAAGCACTCTCATTTCATTTTTTGTGATGAGATATTGATTAGCATTTTTAAGGCGAAGTTTTAATCCACTTAATTTAATGCTCAAATCCTTAATATCGGGGACCGCCACCTCGGCCGCTGCCGATGGAGTCGGGGCACGGAAATCCGCAACAAAATCACAAATAGTAAAATCAGTTTCATGACCAACTGCCGAAATAGTCGGTATTGGGGATTCAAACAAAAACCTCGCAAGCATTTCATCGTTAAAGGCCGATAGGTCCTCAGAAGAACCACCGCCACGCCCAATAATAATCAAATCGGCATCACTTTTATAAACCTTATTTAGTGCATCAATTATTGATTTTGGCGCTAAACTACCTTGAACCAAAACGGGACAAAGCAAAATACTGCAAAGCGGATATCTACGGGAAATAACATTTATAATATCTTGAACTGCCGCACCTGTACTCGAAGTAATCACGGCAATTTTTTTAGGAAACTCAGGTAAAGGGCGCTTGTGTTCGATTGAAAACAAGCCTTCTCTTTCTAATTTTTCCTTAATAATTCTAAATTGCTCGGCAACCTCGCCCACACCAACCGGTGTAATTTTTTCAACATAAAGCTGATATGTTCCATCTTTTTCGTAAAGTGAAACACGACCCGTGCAAATAACCTTGTCTCCGTCTTTAAGGTTTATTTTAAGATTCGAGGCATTTCCTTTGAACATTACACAACGGATAAGTGCATCATTATCCTTAAGAGAAAAATATAAATGCCCACTCGAATAATGAGGCTTAAAATTAGACAGCTCACCTGTTACTGATATTACACTTAGGCGTGGGTCGCCCTCTAAAAGCGAGCGCACATATAGATTTAGTTGCTTAACGGATAATACCGTTGGCATATTTATCACTCTTTCTCAATACTTCTTGCAATACTGCCTAAAATACCGTTTAAGAAAGAAGCATCCGCTTCAGTTGCATATTTTTTGCAAAGTTCAACAGCCTCATTAACAGATACGCTTATCGGAACATCATCAAGATTTTTCATCTCAAAAATTGCCAAGCGCATTAACGAAAGGGCAACACGACCAATACGGGAAATTTCCCATCCTTTTGAATTCATAGAAATCAAAGCATCAATATCTTCGAGTTTTTCATAAACACCTAAAAAGACTTTTTTGGTATATTCATCTTCGACAAAGTCCTTTAGTTGTACCGACATTTCTAAAATATCGTCAACCGATTCATTATTGAATGATTTTTCAAAAATTAAAATAAATGCTTGTTCTCTTGCTGTTTTTCTTGAAATCATGCCGATACACCCTCCATATATTTGCTATTATAACATTATATACTCACAAAGTAAATTTTTCAAGGTTTATTGCATAATTTAATGCATATTTTGCATAAAATATTATTCTTGTAAATTTTTGTGTTTGGTGTTATAATGATTTATGTATATTTTGGGGAGGTATGATTTATGGCTTTAGGTTTTAGAAAAAGCTTATTCGGATATAACACCGAAGATGTTGCCGAATACATACACAAAAGTTCTATTGAACATAAAGATGTTGTAACTGCTCTTAACACTAACATTAAAAATATGGAAAGCGATATTTCTCAATTGAAATCCACTATTGATACTCTCAATATCGAAAAGGACGAGCTTAACGAAAAACTTGCTTTCTACATTTCAAAATACGAAGAGGTTAAAAGTTTAAGCGAAAATATCGGCAAACTTTATCTTGTAGCACAAACTAACGCAAAATCAATTATGGCTTCGGCCAATAGCGCAAAAGAAGCCACAAGAGAACAAATTGATGAAAATATCAAAACTATTGATGCGGCAACCATTTCCCTTTCGGAAGTTCGTGAGCGTTTTAATTCCTTAAACGATGAATTTAATGCAAGCGTTTCTCAATTAGCCGTATCGCTTGACGAGATTAAAACTATGGTTCTTAATTCCGATGAAATTGCCGAAAATAGCAACAAAGAATTTTCACAAGTCTTCCGTCAAATAACAAAATAAGAGGATTTTATGCTTTACAAAATTTATACAGTTATATGGGGCATTTCCCTAATAATTTTTAATGCCGCTTCATTTGTTACAGTTGGCAACGCAGGCGACTTTGGTAAATATTCAGGTGATTTTTTATTTGGTTTAATTGCCATAAATATTGTCTTATTTTTGCAGTTTTTGTTTTCTCATTATCTTATTAAAGAGACTTTAACTGCAAGGAAAAACGATTATTCTGCCCTTCCTTGTGTGGTTAATTGTTCAATTGCACCACTCGCCATAATGCTTTGCGGTGTGATTTTTATGGTTTTCCCCGCTATCAATAAAATTTACGGCGTAATTGCAACCTCAGTTTTATTGATTGTATTTTCAATCATTTCATTAAGGAAATCCACTAAGGCCATCGAGCTTAAAGAAATTTTGCTTAAGTTTTTCGGTAAAAAACTTATAAAGTTTGTGCTTATTCCCGCCATTTCGGTTGTTATTGTGCTATCCGTTTTATTTTCACTAATCTTTTTGCCGAATATTAAATACAATCATGCTAATGATTTAATACAAAACGGTGAAGTTAGAAAAGGTGCTTATCTTCTCTCACAAATCAACAATTCAAAAAGTGATGCCTTGCTTAATACACTCATTTCCGCTGACGCTTCTTTATCGGTTATGAACTCTAATATAGGCGACACGATAAAACTTGGCAAATACGAGCAGGATAACAATACCGAAAACGGCAACGAGGAAATTGAGTGGATTGTCCTTGATAAGCTTGGCTCGAAGGTTTTGCTTATCAGCAAATACTGTCTTGATGCCGTAACCTACAACGAAACTTTTGATGAGGTTACTTGGGAAGAATCCCATTTAAGAAATTGGTTAAATAACGATTTTTACAATTCAGCCTTCAACGATAATGAGAAATCAATTATTACAACAAAGAAACTTTATAATAAAAAGAACCTGAGTTACTATCGCACGGATGGCGGCAACCCCACTAAGGACAATGTTTTTATACTAAGTCTTTACGAAGCCGAATTTTATCTTAAGCCATTAGGCATTTTTTCTGCACAATCAACCAAATATTCCATTGCTCAGGGTTCTTATAGAAATGCATCAACCCTTAAGAGCTGGTGGTGGCTAAGAACACCTGGCCACGCCAATAACTATGCGGCACACGCCCCGATTGCTGAGGACCGCGACCCAAGCTCTATGGGTATCCAAGTAACAAAGAACAATATAGCTGTTCGCCCTGCAATTTGGATAGAACTTAATAAATAAAATTAAAGCCACAAGGTTTCCCTTGTGGCTTTTTAATTTATAAATTATTTAAGATAGATGGAAAGCAAGTTAGCGGCAATTGCAAGAACAAAAAATACTATTGCAGCAATTCTTGTAATCTTAGCAAGCTTAGCATCTAAAGACTGAGCCTTGTTTTTAGAAAGAAATGTATCAGCAGCACCTGAAATTACGCCGTTAACACCGCGACGGTGACTTTTCTGAAGAATTACCAAACCGATAATTGCAACTGAAAGCAAGGCAATTACTATACCAATTATTATCTCTAAAGGACCCATAAGGTACACCTCCCAATTAACATTAACGCAAAATGTATATTGATTATATCACAAGAGTTTTCAATTTGCAAGAATTATTTCAAAAATTTGAGCAGCCGCAGCAACTTTGGTGTAATTTTTCAATTTTCAAAGTCTTATCCTGCTCGTTTTTTATAAAATCAAGTTTATGGAAAACAGATACGGGTGCCGTATCTTGATAAAAAGCAGTAGAAATTCCCCTAAAATCAGCAACATGCAAAGCGCTTCTTAAAATACCATCGGCTAAAAACAAATCGGGATATTCTTCAAGAGCAACGATTGTAATTGACTGCTTGTCCAAAAGATAAGCACAATAACCTAAAAGATTACCATTATTATCTTTTGCTAAAACACAACCCGAATTTTTTGTAAACTCAAGTTTCTTTTCTAAAAAAAATGCCTTTAACTCATCATTTTCTAAAGGTTTAATCTGAATAGCCAAACTAATTCTCCTTTTTAGATGCGCTGATTGAGGACAATCTATGCAATTCTTTTTCGTTAAGATTACGCCATTTACCTTGTCCCAACATTCCAAGCTTAACACCGGCGATTTCGGTGCGCTTTAGGCGCATTACCTCAAGATTTACCGCCTCGCACATTTTTCTAATTTGGCGGTTTTTACCCTCGTGTATTATAAAAATTAAAACTGTGCGGTCTTCCTTCTTTTCGGCGATAAAAACATCGCAAGGCAGTGTTTTAACGCCCTCAATGACAATACCTGTGCATAGTTTAGCCAGTTGTTCATCATCGGGCAAACCTCTTACTGTTACACGATATGTTTTATTAACATGGCTTGATGGATGGGTTAATTTATTAGCAAAGTCGCCATCATTTGTAAAAAGCAAAAGTCCCTCCGAATCTTTATCGAGGCGTCCTACCGGAAATACTTTTGCCGGCACATCTTTAATTAGGTCAGCAACACATCTTCTTCCCTTTTCATCGCTCATTGTTGTTACAAAACCACGAGGCTTGTGTAACATTATGTAAACCTTTTCGTTGTTTCCACCGACAACTGTTTTACCTTTTACGGTGATTTTATCACGCTTAGGGTCAACACTGTCACCAATATGGGCAATGTGTCCGTTCACCTTTACCTTACCCGCAATTATTAACTCCTCCGATTTTCTACGGGAAGCAACACCGCAATCGGCAAGATGTTTTTGCAATCTAATTTTTATTGTTTTCATCAAATACTCCTAATCAATTTTAACAAACTATTATAAAACGATACAAAAAATATTTTATCGTAATTTTTTCTACTTTCTTCTACTATAATTTGACTTGTTGCCACAAGAGTATTTCCGCAATATGCCGAAACCTCGCCAACCACCTCGTCGTTTTGAATTCCATACACAAAATTCGGCAAGGAAATTTTGTAAACAATATCGTCATCAAAAGATTTACCATATAACAACTTTGAAGTCTTAATAGGCAAATATTCATTAGTGGCTACGCAATACACACCTTCGGGGATTTGCGGTTCAAATTCGATAGAAGTTGAATTTTCAAAACCATAATCTAACATCTTTTTATGGTCTTCCCAATCATTAGGTGCATTAAGAGTAACCGCAATCAAAGTTACATTATCTTTCTTTGCGGCACTTACAAGACATCTACCCGATTTTTTTGTAAAACCTGTTTTAACGCCAACAGCACCATCATACAAACGCAACATTTTATTGTGGTTAGAAAAGGTACGCATAGTTCCCTTATTGTCAATATCAATGGTTATTTCTTTAGTAGCCGCCGCCTTGGCAAATTGAGGATTTTTTAAGGCAGTAGCTGCAAGCAAAGCCATATCATAAGCGGTTGAATAATGGTTTTCATCATCAAGTCCCGAGGGGGTAACAAAACTCGAATTTTTCATACCGATTTGCTCGGCTCTTTTATTCATAAGAACTGCAAAATCACTAAAACTTTTGCTAAGACTTAGCGCAACTGTATTTGCTGCATCATTTCCCGATGACAATAACAAGCCATACAAAAGTGCATTATAGGTTACTGTGTCCCCTACCTTAAGGCCCATGTTGGTACCCTCGACATATGCCATTTCTTTTGTAACAGTTACTGTTTTTTGAGGGGTGTTTGTCTCGCTTAAAAGCAACGCCGTCATAATTTTAGTGGTGCTTGCCATCGAACGCTTTTCATCAGCATTTTTTGCATATAACACAGATAATGTATCGGCATTAATAAGTATTGCCGATGAAGCTGAAGTGGATATGGCACCTACAGGAATTGAAAACAAAAGAGTTATCAACAAGATAGTTAAAAAGATTGAAATTTTCTTCAAAAAAACACGCCCTAATATTTAATAATAAATAATATTAAGGCGGTTAGTTTTGTATTACTGCTCTTCTTTTTGGAATAATTGCTTAACCTTTTGAATTAGCTCGGGCGCCATAGTTATTGCCTTTTCAATGTTTGTAATCTCATTTGAAATCGGCAACATTTTAATATCATTACCATTTATTGCAATAAAGGAAATCGGAGTTATTGAAACTCCTGCTCCACCACCGCCGCCAAAAAGGTTTGACTGGTTTTTAGATGGAAAATCAGAGCCGCCCGTTGCCATACCAAATGCAACCTTTGAAACAGGCACCAAGGTAATTTCACCAACTGTAATGGGTGTACCGATAATAGTATCGGCGTCAACCATAGCACGAAGCCTATCCATTGTAACATCAATAATTCCTTTAATGTTATTTTCGCTCATTTCTGCACTTCCTTTTTATTTTTAGTAATCTTTATTATTATATCAAAAGCCATTTTCAGCAAATGAATTATCTTTATTTTAACCTTAAAGAAGAGATATATTTCATATTTGCAGCTATCAAAATCACTATTAACAACAATATCATTAAAGTTAAAATCAGTAATCGTGGCTAAAAAGTTTACAAAGGGATAAACCACGGCACAAACTGCACCATACTGAATTGCTGTATCGGCGGCATCATTTCCGCCAACTGTTATCTTACAGTCAAAATTTGTGATTTTTATCTTCTTATCAATTGTCTTAAGTGAAGAAAGAAAAATTTTCAAATACTCAAAAATTTTACTAATTGAATTCTTAAAGCCATTTTTTTCAATATATTCTTTTAGATAAGCGCCCTTCTTTTTTTGGGGTTTTTGTTCGCCGCTTTTCTTTTTTTCTTTTAATGGGAAAATGGTGAAAAATAAAACCTTAATAGAAAAATTTGTATTATGGTCGGCCTTAAATGTGAGAACAACCGGGATATTCAACAACAAAATAATAATCGCTAAAATGCAAGCAATAATTATTAGTGCCATTTATATCTCCCCTTTAATTATTCTTCAACTTCCTCATTTGAATTTATAGTTACCTCTAATTGTTCTGCAAGGTCGGGTTGAGCACCATCTTCCTCGGCGGCCAATTGAGGCAATTCACTTAAATCGCTAATTGAGAAGCAACGCAAAAAGTTTTTGGTTGTGCCGTATAGCAAGGGTCTTCCGGGTAATTCAAGGCGACCGCGTTCTTCAATAAGCTCTTTTTCTAAAAGTGTAGTCATAACAGCTGTGCAATCAACACCGCGCACCTGTTCAATAAAAGCCTTGGTTACGGGTTGGTTATAAGCCACAACGGCCAAAACCTCAAAACCCGCTTGAGAAAGCGGTGTCTTTCTCTTAATATCAAAAGCCTTTTTAATATATTCCCCATATTGTTTTTGTGTAGTCATTTGATATGTATTTTCAAGGGTTACAATATCCAGGGCGGTGTCCTTTAATCTATCTTTTAACAAAGAAACTGCCTCTTCAATTTCTTCGGGCTCCTTTTCGAAGGATTGGCACAATCTTTGAATACTAACAGGCTCGCCGCTTGCAAAAAGAACCGCCTCAACTATATTTACAAGTTCATTCATCCCGCTTTTTCCTTTCCTTGTTTAATTTAATTTCGGCTTGTTCGCCCTCGCCGTTTATAAAAATTCTGTTTGCCTTGCAAAGCTCGAGAATTGCAAGAAATGTAGCAACCAATTCCGAACGAGATTTGGATTGAGAATAAAGTTTTTTGAGCTTTTGAGGGCCTTTCGTAACTAAATTGCGCATTACGAAAACAACCTTGGTGGAAACCGCAACAATCTTTTTAGCTACAATCTTTGCGAAAGCAGTTGTAGGAGGCGGCAATTTGCGCTGGCCTCTACCCACCGCCGAAATATAGGCATCATATAAAATACCTGCCTCGTGAGTTAAAGCATAGGTCTTAGGCAAATCAACCTTTGAAGGACCTTTAACAAACAATTCAAAACCATCTGTATTCTCGGCCAACAATTCGGCAATTTTACGGCAGGTTTGATACTCAATAAGTTCACCGCAAAATTCCTCTTTTAACTTTTCAAACTCCTCGTGTTTAGGCAACAACTTAACCGTTTTCATATGAATTAAGCGGGAAGCCATCTCCAAAAAAGAACTTGAAATATCAGGGTTGTCCTCTTGCATTTTTTCAATTTGTTCTAAATACTGGTCAATAAGTACTGTTAGCTTTATATCATAGATATCCAATTTATTGCGTGCGATTAACTGAAGCAACAAATCAAGCGGACCCTCAAAGCTATCTAACTTGTATGAAAATGTTGTTTCCATATAAACCCCTTACATAAATAATTTGAAAGGTAATGCAGCTAAATTTTCTATTCCTCTAAAAATTATATCGTAAAGAAAATCTAGCGGATAATCAAGCACGCCCGTGAAAATCAATAGCATAATTATTAGGAAAAAATAGCGTTCATAACTCATAAGCTTATAATAAATTCTATTTGGCAAGAAAGCGGATAATAGCCTTGAACCATCAAGCGGTGGGATAGGAATAAGATTAAACACCGCTAATGATATATTGATAGAAGCCACATACAAAAAGAGCATTGCAACATAGACAAAAAAACCGTTAAGTTGTGTTATGGCAGTTATTGTATAAAAAATCAACATTGAAATCAAAGCAACAATCAAGTTAGAAACGGGGCCTGCCAATGCAGTAAGTGCCATACCAACCTTTGCATTTTTGAAATTTCTGGCATCTACTTGTACAGGTCTTGCCCAACCAAAGCCTGCAACAATAATCATTAACGCGCCGATATAATCAATGTGAGCAAATGGATTCAGAGTAAGCCTGCCTTGATATTTAGGTGTTGGGTCGCCAAGTTTAGTGGCTATAAAACCATGCGCAAATTCGTGAACAGGCAATGTAACAAAAATAACTACAATTGCCGAAATAGTGTATATTATAAAATCGGCAAATGAGAAGCCGCCGCGTAATGCATCCAACAACAAGACATACCACTCCAATCTATTTTATTATTATATACTATATTATCGAAAATTACAAGAAAAAAAGGTCTGTAAAATACAGACCTATACAAATTGAAGATATCTATTATTGGCAAAGCCTAAAATTCCATTGTAATCGATTACGCTCCAGTCTCCGTTTGTGGAATAAACGGTAACCGTAGAACCATTAGGCACCGACGCTAATACAAAGGCTTTATACTGAGGCAAAGTTCTTAGATTTAACCTACCTCCCATAGTAACAACCCTTGCAAAACGCGGAGGTGTTGGGTCTGCAAACGGAATTCCAAAATAATCGGCAAGAGAAATTACGGTATTTCTTGCTATTTCCCCAATGTTATTTCTTATCCAATCGGCATCAGCAGGATTATCGTGATATGCATATTCAATTAATACGCTTGGCGCTCTTGTACGAGTAACCTCGCCAAGTGAGGTTGTGGGTACAGTTTTTACCTTACTGGGATTTGGATATATCATTTTTAGATTGTTTGCGATAATTTCAGCAAGGCGCTTCCCATTTGGACTGTTTGGAGAATAATAAACCTCGCTTCCTGTTGCGTTTCCGGCATTTGATGGTGCTGAGGCATTGGAATGTAAGGCTAAATGAACATCATAATATGAAGCATTAGATGCAGCTATTGAACTTGCCGCAGTCATATCAGGACTGTTTCTTCTATAATTAATTCCCGTTGCCATTAAGTACGGTAACATTGCATCAGCGATTTCATTCATATATAATTCTTCATTGCCACCACCAACATAAGGGTTGAATTCTTGTGTTGATGGGCTCAAATAAATAATCGGCAAAATTAAACACCCCTTCTTTTCAGTATATTCAAAGGGGTGCTTTTTGTTATTTATTAAGTTTTAATTTTTCGGTTTCTTTCTTTACAATTGAGGCAAACCAACAATATAATGCTTCACCCAATTCTTGATAAATAGGATCACCATCGTGTGAACAAAGCATTGCAAAGGTTTGACCAATACGCCTTTCGGTATCATTTTGGCGCCTATAAGCCAAATAATAGAACGAAAATGAGCCAGTATCGGTACAGGTGTTATAAATCTCGGGAGATTTTTTCTTTATAGTATCCAAAAAGCTCTTTTCACAAATACCTGAAACAGTATCGTTTATGCAATATTCATCTAAGGATACCGAAACGGTGAAAGAAAGCAACAGTTGTCTTTGCAAATGCAATTGCGTGTCCTCAGCATCATCGGAAAAAGCAGTATTTACCGACTCTATAAACCTTTCAGCAATATTTGCTCCTAAAAGCTTACTGCTTTTAACCTGTTCTGGTGTTAAAACATCAACATCAGGGTCGATATGGTTTTGCTTTTTTATTATAGGACCGCTTGCAATTTTGATATCGCTATCATCAAACATATTACTCACCCTTATCAGACTTGTATTTCATAAGAGCCCTTGCTAACTGGTCAGGACACGAGGTGGATTTGAAACCGCAGGTAATATTCTGCAGTTTTTTAATCACTTCATCCACACTCATACCAACAGCCAAGGAAGATATACCCTTAAGATTGCCGTTACAACCACCTAAAAAGTTTACACTTTCAATAATTCCATTATCATCAATTTCGATTGTAATACTTCTTGAACAAACACCGCTTGGTGTAAAATTATATTTCATTGCCCTTACCTATCCCTAAACTTATTACTGCGAACAGGATGACGCAGCTTTCTTAAAGCCTTTGCTTCGATTTGGCGGATACGCTCTCTTGTAACATTAAATTCAGCGCCAACCTCCTCGAGAGTATGGCATCTGCCGTCCTGAAGACCAAAACGTAAACGGATAACTGCTTCCTCCCTTGCAGTAAGGGTTTTGAGAACATTATCAATATCCTCATTAGTAATAGTTTTAAGCGCAGCCTCATCGGGAGATTCGGAGTTTTCATCGCGGATAAAGTCCATAAGACGACTATCCTCCTCAGGACCGATAGGTGTTTCCATAGAAACAGGCTCCTGAGCCACACGCATAATTTCTCTAACTCTTTCAACCGACAAATTCATTTGCTCAGCAATCATTTCTTCACTGGGCTCATAGCCGTTTTCGTGCAAAAGCTGGCTTTGAATTTTCTTTAATCGGTTAATTGTTTCAACCATATGAACAGGGATACGAATAGTACGAGCCTGGTCGGCAATAGCACGGGTGATAGCCTGTCTTATCCACCAAGTAGCATAGGTAGAGAACTTAAAGCCCTTGGTATAATCAAACTTATCAACCGCTTTAATTAGACCAACATTTCCCTCTTGTATTAAGTCAAGGAAATACATACCACGGCCAACATATTTTTTAGCAATACTAACAACAAGACGGAGGTTTGCCTCTGTAAGACGCTGCTTGGCGTACTCATCACCTTCGTTAATTTTTACTGCAAGTTCGATTTCCTCTTCGGTAGAAAGAAGCGGAACACGGCCGATTTCTCTTAAATAAACCTTCACAGGGTCATCTAAGGCAACCATATCGAGATTAAGGTCATCATCAAGATTATCAATGTCCATTTCCTCGAGCTTGAGTTCATCATCGGTAGGCTCTGCATCAAAATCTAATAGCGGCGGCTCCTGAAACAACTCTTCTATATCTTCGGGAGCTGCATCAAGGTCATCCAACGAATCGCCCTTTGTGCTTTCTGTTTCTTCAAACTCATCAATATTCTTTACTTCTGTATTTTCAAGTTCCTTTTTCATAATCCCTATTCTCCCTTTTTCATATCAATCATTTTTTTAATGCTATCCTGCCATTCATCAGTTGAAAGGCTTTCCCCAGATTTGAAATCGGTAAACACACCTTGTTTTAATATTACCGAAATACAATCTTTTAATACATCTTTTGCGTTTTCCTCACCTTTTACGCTATTTTGCAACAATACAAGATAACCCATTTCCTCATTTGAAAAACGGTCACCTAAAACCGAAATATCAAGAGGATAGCCTTGTAAAATTTGATTGCAAAATTCTTCATAAATACGCCTATTTAGTGAAGTAATCATATCCTCGGGCTTTAACGCATTATAAACATACTCGAAATTATCAGGATGTTGCAATAAAATTGCAATAATGGTTTCTTCTGCATTAGCGGCCAATAAATTGCGAGCTCGCTCATTATTTATATGCTTATTTGCAATTTGAGGTGATTTTACACGCTTAACAATCTGTTGCTTTTCATTTTTTACATTACGGCTTTTGATTTCCTTAACCTTTGCTAAAATAGCCGTTTTTGTTGAGCCATATTTTTCCGCAAGTTGAGAGGCATACATATCAACTGCAAGCAAATCATCTAAACTTGCTAAAATTTCAGCCGCTTTATTCAAATATTTGATTTTAGCATCGGTATCTGTAATCGAAATTCCCTCAGCTGCAAGCAATAATCTGTATTCTATATCACTCACTGCGCCATCGAGGAGCTTTTGAAAACGAGGAGCACCGTTTTTCTTGATATATTCATCGGGGTCCTTGCATTCGGGCAAATTAACAATTCTTATCGGCATACCAGAATTTTTCATCGTTTCAAGGGTTCTGAGAACCGCTTTTTTACCCGCATCGTCAGCATCCAAAACAACTGCGATTTCTTTAGTGTAACGACTTAAAAGCTTACCTTGTTCAACGGTAAAGGCTGTGCCAAGTGGGGCAACGGTATTAGTAAAGCCCGCTTGATGAAGTGAGACAACATCCATATTTCCCTCAACAAGTATTACCCTATCTGCACAATTGTTTTTTGCAAAATTAATACCAAAAAGGTTATTACTTTTTTTATAAACAACGGTATCCGAACTGTTTATGTACTTGGCGCCCTCGGTATCAGGGGCTGCACGTCCGCTAAAAGCTATAACATTGCCCCTTAAATCGATTATCGGGAACATTACACGTTTGCGGTAGCGGTCATAATATCCGCCCGTACGCTCACTTTTCGCAATCATATCAGCCTGTTGCATTTCCCATTCCGAAAAACCCTTTGATTTCAAATGGTTTTTTAATGCATCCCAAGATTCAGGGGCCGCACCAAGACCAAAATGCTTGATTGTGTTTATCGATAAGCCTCTTTTGGTCAAATACTCAAGCGCCCATCTTCCACCCTCTGACATTAGATGCTGATGAAAAAACTTTGCGGATTCACGATTGATTTCCAAAACAGTCTTTTTAAGTTTTTGCATTGAAGAATCATACTGACTCTCTTCAATATGAATTCCGCTTCTATCAGCCAACAGCTTAACTGCTTCAAGATAATCAAGGTTTTCTATAAGCTTAGTAAAGGTAAAAATATCGCCGCCCTTGCCGCAACCGTAACAATAAAATGAGTCACTTTCGGGATATACGGTAAATGATGGCGTTTTTTCATTATGAAAAGGGCACAATCCTATTAGGTTTTTGCCACGCCTTTTTAACTGAACATACGGCGAAATTACATTTTCTATTGAATTGCTTTCCTTGATTCTTTGAATAGTATCATTTGAAATTTGCAATTTCTTTTCCCTCTTTATAAATTCCAGAATTTAGGCACGAAAATATTTTCGTAAGTATAAACTGCAAAATGGTCGGTCATACCTGAAATATAATCTACGACAGCTCTTTCAACACCATCTCGCTCAGCAATATTTTGGTATTCAACAGATAATTTATCGGGATTTGCCATAAAAAACTCGAAAAGAGCCGAAATTATACCGCCAACCTTTTCCTCCTCACCCTTTGCCTTTTGATTTGTATAAACTGCTTCAAAAAGGTATTTGTGCAAATCAAGATAGCACTTGTGAGTTTGCTCGTCCATTTTAATAGTTTCGGCACTATTATTTACAATTGAAGTCACCATAGCGTTAATACGAGCACTTTTGGTATTTCCTAAAAACTCAACTGCTCTTCTTGGCAAATCGTTATCCGAAATAATTCCGGCACGAATAGCATCGTCTATATCGTGGTTTATGTAAGCAATCTTATCCGCAAAACGAACAATGCGACCCTCAAGAGTTGTTGCATCGTTGCCTGCAGTGTGACATAAAATTCCGTTTAGAACCTCGGCAGTAAGATTAAGGCCCATACCTTTTTTCTCAACGGCTTCACACACCCTAACGCTTTGCTGAAAGTGGGTAAACTTGAAGGTTGCAAGCTTATCAATAGCCCTTTCACCTGCGTGCCCAAAGGGAGTATGTCCTAAGTCGTGTCCGAGTGCTATTGCCTCTGTTAAATCCTCATTTAAGGAAAGCGCCCTTGCAATAGTACGAGCAATTTGTGATACCTCTAAAGTATGAGTAAGGCGTGTGCGGTAATGGTCAGATTCGGGTGATAAAAACACCTGGGTTTTATGCTTAAGGCGTCTAAAAGATTTTGAATGTATAATTCTATCTCTATCCCTTTGAAAGCAGGTTCTCAAATCACAAGGCTCTTCAAAAACCTTTCTACCCGCACTATCCACACTAAGTTTTGCCAAAGGTGACAAGAAATCTTTTTCCTTGATTTCCAATTGTTCACGAATAGTCAAACCGACACCTCCTTTGTCCTTTACTTATAATATACGAGATTTTTACCCAAAAACCTTTATTTTTCTAAAAAAATTAACTTTTTATCAAACAAAAATCATTTTTTGTTATTTCTAATGAGATTTTGCCGAAAAATGTGTCATTTACCTTTTGATTTAATTCTTCAAACTTCTCTTTAAGTAAATAAAAATCAACCTGAACATTGTCGGCAAACTGAGTATCGGTAATTACCGCACCCGCTTCCTCCAACAAAAATTTAAGCTTATCAAAAGCCGTATATGAAATCTTTGTTGATGCAAAAACACACTCCCTATTCTCACCTATTTGGGCAGTCTCTACCGCCAACAAAGCGCTCGAAGAATAGGCGCGCACTAAGCCGCCTGTACCAAGGAGAATACCGCCAAAATATCTTGTAACAACAATTACTGTGTTTTTAAGATTATTGCCCACAAGGACATCTAAAACAGGCTTGCCCGCAGTTGAATGAGGCTCACCGTCGTCTGAAAATCGAACAATATTGTTCTCATTTATTATGTAGGCATAAACGTTATGTCTGGCATCCCAATATTTAGTTTTTAAGGAGTTAATGAAATCAATCGCCTGCTGCTCACTATCAACATGTGCAATGTTTGCGATAAAGCGAGAACGCTTTTCGGTTAATTCAGCAGAAGAAACGCCTATTACTGTTTTGAAAAATCCCATAAAAAACCTCTGAATATAAAGAAAACCGCAACCTAAAGGCTACGGCATACTTTAATAAATTATTTGTCTTGCAAGCCAAAACGCTTATTGAATCTGTCAACACGACCGCCTGTATCAACAAGTTTTTGCTTACCTGTGAAGAACGGATGACATTTTGAACAAATATCAAGATGGATGTTTTCCTTGGTTGAAGAGGTTTCAAACTCTGCTCCGCAAGCACATTTGATTACGGTTTTTTTATAATCCGGATGAATACCCTGTTTCATAGTGGCACCCCTTTCAAAATTCTTTAGCCAAACTATAATACCACAAAGATTATTAAAATGCAAGACTATTTTGATTTATTTCTTATAATTTTTTTAATTTTTTGATAAATTTCCACCGTTTTGAAGCGTATTTCATATTTTTTTGAGTTGGTTATAATTTTGGTGGCATCTTCACCCAAATATTTAAGACTTTCTTTCTCGGCGGCTGCCGAAAGGCAAAAACTCGGGAACATAACGCACCACCAATTTTTTCCCTTACCCTCACCTATCTCAAACTGTACTGCTTCATAAAAACCAGCCGGCAATGTGAAGGTGTCATAGTGCCTTGTTTCAAAGTAAACTCTTTTAAGAGCTACATTAACATCGTAATCATACCCATTTTCTCTTACAACATTTTCGGCGATTATTTCCCAATCCTTAAGTGAATTTTTAGAAAACGAAATTGCGCTTTCCAAATCAGTACATTGATTAAAAAGTTCTCCACTTGAATTTAGAATTTCGTCCCTTACTTTCAATTTAAGTGCTTGGTCATATTCATTATCCGAATTTGCTAAAATATGAAGCCTTAAGACATTATTTCTAATATCGTCGCATCTTGCCTCAAATGAGAAAAAACTTAAAATAATGCTTAATATAAAAGCCGCTGCTACCGCACAAACTATTTTACTGAATTTATTTTTGAACATAATAAAAACTCCCGTCCTTTTTCTAAATATTGGACGGAAGTTTAATTTTTTATTCAAAATATACTGATTTTTCGGTAGGTTCGGTTAAAAAAACCTCAAACCCGAATTTCTCATTTAATGAGATTTTTGCATTTTGCGCAAGATTAACATCAGTAAAAATCGCGAAAATTGATGGTCCGCTACCGCTAAGGGAAACTGCTTTAGCACCCATTTTGATGTTGGAGTTTTTAATTTCTTCAAAATCCCAAGCTGCAGTAAAAGAATTGCCAAGGGAACTACAAAGCAAATCCAAATCATTTTGCGCAATAGCCTTTTTTGCCGAAAAATTATCAGGTTTTGGCAAATTTTTAATCAAATCCACCTTTTTATACATATCAGCAGTTGATTTTTTAACACCGCATTTAGCAATCAAAATTATAGCGTTCGGCATACATCCGATTTTTTCAACCTTTTCCCCAATACCGCTAACAAAAGCGGCACCGCCTGTAAGAAAATACGGCACATCAGCGCCAAGCGATAGAGCAATCTCATTAAGGTTGGCATCGTTTAGAGGCTTATTATGTAATTCATTAAGTGCCAACAACACAGCTGCCGCATCACTACTGCCTCCGCCAAGACCGGCCGACAAAGGTATATTCTTTTCGATTTTAATATCGGCACCGCCATCAATTTTAGAAGCCATAAAAAACGCTTTTGCCGCCTTATAGGTGATATCATCTTTTCCGCCTAAAGTTTCAAGAGATGAGGATACCAAAATTTGATTATCGTTTCGTTTAGAAATTTCCAATCGGTCACAAAGCGAGACCGATTGGAAAATGGTTTCCAACAAATGATAACCGTCTTCCCTTTTCCCAACGAGTTCAAGGGTAAGATTAAGTTTTGCACAAGCTTTAACTTTTTGGTGCATCATCAATTAAACCTCTTTAAGAAATTCTCCAATACGCTTTATAGCTTCGTTTATATGTTGAATTGAATAACAGTAAGAAGCACGTATATAGCCCTCACCGCCAAGGCCAAAGGCAGTACCGGGAACTACTGCAACCTTTTTTGAATAAAGCAATTTTTCACAAAATTCTTCACTTGTAAGGCCGGTGGATTTAATACACGGAAATGCATAGAATGCACCATTAGGTTCGCGGCACTCAAGACCAAGTTTATTAAAGCCATCAACCATTATACGACGGCGTTGGTCGTACTCCTCACGCATTTTTTCAACCGCATCATCACAATTTTTCAAAGCCTCAATAGCGGCATACTGTGAAGTGGTAGGTGCACACATAATTGCGAACTGATGTATTTTAGTGATTTGAGCCATTATCTCTTTAGGAGCGCAAACATACCCCATACGCCAACCGGTCATCGAATAGGCCTTTGAAAAACCGTTTACAAGAATTGTGCGCTCACGCATACCTTCAATAGAAGCGGCTGACACATGTGTTGCCGAATAGGTAAGTTCGGAATAAATTTCATCCGACAAAACGATAATGTTTGTGTCTTTTAGTACCTTTGCAATTTCCTCTAAATCCTCACGGCGCATAATAGCACCTGTCGGATTACAAGGATAAGGCAAAATTAAAACCTTGGTTTTAGGTGTAATAGCCTCTTTAAGTTGTTTAGCAGTAAGTCTAAACATATCCTCGGCTTTTGTTTCAATAATTTTGGGAACGCCGCCGGCAATACGGGAGATTGGCTCATAACAAACATAGCTCGGTTGTGGAATAATAACCTCATCGCCGTTTGAAACCAATGCGCGAATTGCCACATCAATGCCCTCACTACCGCCAACAGTTACTAAAATCTCACTTTCAGGGCAGTAAGAAACATTATATTTACGGCTTAAATATTTAGAAATTTCATCTCTTAAAAGTTGCAGTCCCTTATTAGATGTATATCGAGTTTTGCTTCGCTCTAAAGAGCGAATACCGGCACTACGCACATTCCAAGGAGTTGGAAAATCAGGTTCACCAACGCCTAAAGAAATTACATCCTCCATGGTTTCAGCAATATCAAAATATTTGCGAATACCTGACGGCTTGATTGACTGCACTTCTTTATTAAGAACTACACTATAATCAATCACAGCGAGATGTTCCCCCTATCATCACTAGTTTCGCCCATTAGTTTTACATCCATTTCTTTATATCTGCGTAATACAAAATGTGTTGCGGTAGAAATTACCGAATCGATAACCGACAACTCTTTAGCCACAAACATTGCAACTTGTTGGAAGGTCTTACCCTTAACAATTGCGCACAAATCATATCCGCCCGACATCAAATAGACAGATTCAACCTCATCATATTGCATTACCCTTTCAGCCACCTCTTCAAAACCAAGGCCCGCAGTGGGTGTAACCTTTAATTCAATCAAAGCCGATACATAGGCAGTATCTAAACGCTCCCAGTCAATCACCGCTTTATAACCGCGAATAAGACCAGCCTTTTCCATCTCATCAATTTGAGCGGCGACTTCGGTTTTAGAAGAGCCAAGCATTGTAGCCAACTCTTCAAGAGAATATCTTGCATTATCATTTAATAGGTTTAATAGTTTCAAATTCATAACAAAAAACCTCCTTTTTCACTATAATAACACAAAACTTCTAAAAAATATAGTATTATTTTATTTACTTATGAAAATATTTGTGGTAAAATCGTTATATATCTTTTTAGGAGTGATAAAATGAAGGCAGTTATTACTGTGGTTGGTAAGGATTCCGTTGGTATTCTTGCAAAGGTTTCGGCAAAATGCGCCGAGCATAACGTCAACATTTTAGAGGTTTCTCAAACCATACTTCACGGTATGTTTTGTATGATGATGATTTCCGAGGTTGATGCCCTTAATTGCAGTTTTGGTGACTTTGCCGATTTAATGAAAGAATACGGCGAATCATTCAATATGAAAATAACCGTTATGCACGAGGATATTTTTAACTCGATGCATAAAATTTAGGTGATAAAATGATTGAAACAAAAGATATTCTTGAAACCATTAGAATGATTGAGGACGAAAACCTTGACATTCGTACAGTTACTATGGGAATTTCCCTTTTGGACTGTATAAATCCCGATATCGATATTGCCTGCGAAAATGTTTACAACAAGATTGTAAATCGTGCGAAAAATCTCGTTAGCGTTTGCTCGGATATTGAGCGTGAGCTTGGTATTCCGATTATCAACAAGCGCATTTCGGTAACACCTATCGCTATGATTTGCGCACCCTGCACCGAAAAAAATCCCATTAAATTTGCATTGGCGCTTGAAAAGGCCGCAAATGAGGTTGGTGTTAACTTTATCGGTGGATATTCAGCACTCGTAGGTAAAGGCTTTGCGGCAGGCGACCTTGAACTTATCGAAAGTATTCCCGAAGCACTATCAAAAACCGAACATATTTGTTCATCGGTTAATATTGGCTCTACAAAAGCAGGTATCAATATGGACGCCGTTGCTCTTATGGGTAATGTCGTTAAACAATGTGCCGAACTAACCGCCGATAAAGATTGCATTGGCGCTGCAAAACTTGTGGTTTTTTGTAACGCTCCCGAAGATAATCCCTTTATGGCAGGCGCATTCCACGGAACCGGTGAAGCGGACTGCGTTATAAATGTCGGCGTTTCGGGCCCCGGTGTTGTTCGTGCAGCATTACATAATTCCGAGGGTCTTGATATGTCTGGCGTATCAGACCTTATTAAGCGTACCGCATTCAAAATCACTCGTGTTGGTCAATTGGTTGCCAATTTGGCTTCTGCAAGGCTTGGCGTTAAGGCCGGCATTGTCGATTTATCCCTTGCTCCCACACCCGCAGTTGGTGACTCGGTTGCACATATTTTAGAGGAAATTGGCCTTGAATCTTGCGGTGCTTGCGGCACAACGGCCGCCCTTGCAATGCTTAATGATGCGGTTAAAAAAGGCGGCGTTATGGCTTCAAGTCGTGTAGGAGGCCTATCAGGCGCTTTCATTCCTGTGACCGAGGATGCCGGTATGATTGATGCCGCAAGAAGCGGTGCATTATGTATTGAAAAATTAGAAGCCATGACGGCAGTTTGCAGCGTTGGCCTTGATATGATTAATATACCCGGCGACACACCGCCCGAGGTCATTTCGGCAATTATAGCCGATGAAGCCGCAATTGGTATGATAAATTCAAAAACCACCGCCGTTCGCTTAATTCCCGCTATTGGAAAACAAGTTGGTGATGAGTTATCATTTGGCGGCTTGCTTGGTGGCGGCCCAGTTATGAAGGTTAACACCTATTCTCCCCTAAAAATGATTTCTCGCGGCGGACAAATTCCCGCCCCAATTCAAAGCCTTAAAAACTAATAAAAAAAGCGTTGGAAAATTTCCAACGCTTTTTTATTTTACTAATTAGTCGGGCATTTCATCATCAAGGCGGGGTGCTAACCATTCTTTTGCAACAACGGGCACCTCATGGCCAATATCAAGCACACAGTTTGTATGCATAATAAGACCCTCAATTTTTCCCTCTTTCATATATTCATAAGCTTTTTCAAGTTGATAAATTGTAGGCTCAGTTGTGGAGGGGATTTCATCACCGAAATTATAAAGGTAGCAACCAACCATACGGCGAACTCCCTCGGTTTGCTCAAAGAAATCCTTCATACGAATATCATAATTCGCAACATCGCTCTCATTCCAAAACCAGAATGTGACGCCATCAAATTCCTTGAAATATTCACGCATATCAACGGGTGGTTTTGTTTCTTCAATAAAGTGTTTGGAATATAAAACCATCCACAATTCCATACCTTCAGCGTGAAGTCTATCAGCGATTTCTCTTAAAAATTCAATAGGATATTTTAGATAATTATATTTATTTTCAACATTAAAGAAATCATCCAAAACGCCGATTTTCATATTAGGATACTTTCTGCCAAGTTCAATAACCATATCAATATTGTTAGGAGTAAGCGCCCAACCGACAGTGCGTTTATCCGATAGCAAACCCACCTGCTCATCGGGGTTAATCTCATAACCTGCGGGGATATAGAAAACATTTTCACCGCCAAGCCAAGCAATACCTTCACCCGGTGACATATTTGATTTTACTGTGATTCCCCATTTGTTTTCAAAAGCGTTTGTAGGATGTCCCCAAACCCAAATTTTTTCTTTGAACTTTTTCACAAATATCACTCCAAACTTTCCTTTTCTTTCTTATAACACAAAAATACCGCAGTGTCAATCAAACTGCGGTATTTTTAACCAATTTTAGAGATTTTACTCAAAATTACATATTTAGTCAAGTTCGCGTTTGCCCGTATAAAGCTCATAATATCTGCCCTTCATTTTAAGAAGGTCATCGTGGGTACCTCGCTCAATTATTTCACCGTTTTCAAGCACCATTATTGCATTTGCATTTCTAACGGTTGAAAGACGGTGTGCAATAACAAAGGTGGTTCGATTTTTCATAAGTCTATCCATACCGTGTTCAATATGTCTTTCGGTACGGGTATCAACCGAGCTGGTGGCTTCATCAAGAACAAGAATCGGCGCCTTAGATATTGCCGCACGAGCAATATTTAATAGCTGTCTCTGACCTTGAGAAAGGTTGGCGCCATCCCCTGTTATTACAGTGTCATAGCCATTTTCAAGACGCATTATAAAGGAATGAGCGCTTGCATTTTTAGCCGCTGCTATTACCTCTTCATCGGTAGCATCAAGGCGACCGTAGCGTATATTCTCCATAATCGTGCCCGTAAACAAATGGGTATCCTGAAGCACCATTGCGATATTGCCTCTCAGGAAATCCTTGTCTAAAGATTTGATGTCAATACCATCAATAGTAATTTTTCCTGAATTGATATCATAAAACCTATTCAAAAGATTTGTGATGGTGGTCTTACCCGCGCCCGTAGAGCCTACAAATGCAATTTTTTGGCCTGGATGTGCATACAGCGAAATATTTTTAAGAATGTCTCTATCCTCGTTGTAACCAAAAGTAACATCCTCAAAGACAACATCACCAATGATTTCTTGACAATTTTCTTGCTCACCGATTACATTAAGTTCAGGCTCACTATCAAGAATTGCAAATACCCTTTCTGCACCTGCAAGGGCTGAAAAGACAGTTGCCGTTTGCTGTGAAATCATATTTATCGGCATTGAAAACTGTCTCGAATAGTTGGCAAATACTGTTAGAGCACCGGGCGTAAAACCACTCGTGCACATTAAAATACCGCCCACACCAACAGTTACAGCATAACTGATTTGAGAGGTATTACCCATAATCGGTCCCATAATTCCGCCGAAAAACTGTGCTTTCATTTGTTTATCACGAAGGTCATTATTAAGTGTTAAAAACTCCTCCATACAAATTTCTTCGTGATTAAAGACCTTTACAACCCGTTGCCCCGTTACTGTTTCTTCAATATATCCGTTGACACAGCCAAGTGCCGACTGTTGTCCCGAATAATATTTTGAACTCTTTTTGGAAATAGCCGCACCACCTAAAGCAAAGATGGGAATAAAAACAATAGTAATAAGTGTCAACAACCAATTGGTAGTAATCATAAACACGAATGTACCAATAAGCGTGATAACACCTGAAATTAACGAAATCGTTGAGTTATCAAGCATAACGCCTATGTTATCAACATCGTTGCTGAAACGGCTCATTATTTCACCTGTTGTTGTGCGGTCAAAAAACCTTATGGGCAATGTTTGAAGTTTGGTGAAAAGTTGATTTCTCATTTTTTGTATTACTGATTGAGAAACAACAACCATAATTCTTCCTTGAATATATGTTGTTAAAATGCCCACCAAATAAATTCCAAACATAATTACTATTGCAACTAAAAGATAGGATATAATCTCGCTTGCTCTTTCATTTTTGAAAAGGGTCTCAAATGCGGGTGACATATATTGAGTTGCTGAATAAATAATTTTATCTGCCAAGACTGCAAGGCTGCCCGATTTTGCTATTTCTTCCGCCGAATATCCCGCAATTCTATTTATAATCGGGTTAAGCATATATGAACCAATAAGCGAAGTCAAAGTGCTTACAAGCATACAAAATACAACTGCAATTAACTTAAATATATGCGGTTTAAGATACGAAAGCAGTCTACCTACGGTTGCCTTTGTGTTTTTGGGGCTACCCTTAGGTCTCGGGCCGTGTCTACCCTTGGGGCCAGGGCCCATCATACCGCCTCCCTTTGAGGTGGCGACAGCATTATATTGTTTACGGAGTTCTTCTAATGTTCTTGCCATTACTTTCCCTCCTCTTTATCGTTTTGAGAATAGTATATTTCTCTATATTCCTCGTTTGTTTCAAGCAGTTCCGAATGAGTGCCGACACCTGTAATCTTGCCCTCATCCATAACTACAATAATATCCGCATCTTTTACCGAAGAAGTGCGCTGCGCAATAATAATTTTGGTAGCATCGGCTAAATCCTCTCGAAAAGCCTTACGGATATTTTGTTCAGTAGCTGTATCAACAGCACTTGTTGAGTCATCGAGGATGATGATTTTCGGATTTTTAAGCAAAGCTCTTGCAATGCAAAGCCTTTGCTTTTGTCCGCCCGAGACATTACTTCCACCGTGACCTAAATCGGTTTCATATCCATCGGTGAAGTTTCGTACAAATTTATCCGCCTGCGCCTTTTCGGCAGCATTATAAATTTGCTCATCGGTAGCCTCTTGATTACCCCAAAGCAAATTATCCTTAATAGTGCCCGAGAATAAGGTGTTTTTTTGCAAAACAACCGAAATTCCCTCTCGCAAATTATAAAGTGAGTAGTCTTTTACATTAATTCCGTCTATAAGTATTTGACCCTCATCACAGTCATATAGTCTTGGAATCAAGGAAATCAATGTTGTTTTTCCGCAACCCGTTGAACCGATAATACCCACTGTTTGCTTTGGCTCAATAGTTAGATTGATATTATCAAGAACTTTATCCGGGCTTCCCTTGGCATATCTAAAGGAAACATTTTTGAATTCTATCTTGCCGCTTTGCACAGTTTGGTCTTTTCTTGTTGCATTTTCATCGCTCAAAACAACTTCGGTATCAAGAACCTCTTTAATACGCTTGGCTGATGCCAATGCACGTGAAGACATCATTAGCATTACAGTAACCATCATTAACGAGGACAAAATTTGTGTTACATAGGTAATAAAGGCTGAAAGGTCGCCAATCGGCATTACCGTATCAACAACCATATTACCGCCAAACCAAATTACAGCAAGTGTTGTAAGGTTCATAAAGAGTGTCATAATAGGCGAAATCAAAATCATAGTTCTTATCGCCTTAAAACCTGCCGCCCTCAAATTAGCGTTGGCAGTTTTGAATTTTTCTATTTCGCACTCTTCTCTAACAAATGATTTTACAACCCTAATGTTTGTAGCGTTTTCCTGAACTGTAGAGTTAAGGTCATCTATTCTTTGCTGCATTTTTGCAAAATAAGAAAAGCCTTTTGTGATGATGCCCAAAACAGAAATTAACATTAGCGGAATTGAAACAGCCAAAACAAGCGCCAAATTGGGCTTTAATGCAACCGCCATTATAATTGCACCTATAAGCATACCGGGCGCACGCAAGGCCATACGAAGCAACATATTAACAAAATTTTGCATTTGGGTTACATCGTTTGTAAGACGGGTAAGAAGTGAGCCTGTGCTGAATTTATCGATTTCGAAAAAGGAAAAATCTTGAACCTTTTTATAGATATCCGAACGCAAATCGGCCGCAAAATTCACCGAAGCCTTTGCTCCGTAATAACTTCCTCCGACGCCGCCCGCCATCATAAGAATTGCCGTTAAAATCATAAGTGCAGAAACACCTACGCTATAAATCGGTGTCTTATATGCGGCATTGTTTATAATCATTGAAAGAAATTTCGGCATTAAAACTTCACCTATAACTTCTACAATCATACACAGCGGTCCCAATATAAAATATTTTTTATACGGTGCTACATATTTTAGCCATTTTTTCAAGTGGTTCATCCTTTCGATTAATTATTTTATTGAATAAAATACTCTATTGTGTTATAATGTTGGCATACTATTAACGGAGGTGCTCTTTTTGGAAACCAAAAAAACCATTATCATTAGTGACAGTACTTGTGATTTATCAAAAGAACTTATCGAAAAATACGA
>JAZRZR010000093.1:0-26486 GCA_045601525.1 Acutalibacteraceae bacterium | reverse complement strand
ACTGCGGATAATACCGTCAGCCTCACGCTTTGCGTTAGCAATAATGTCGGCACGGTCAGCCACGATGCCTCTTGCTTGCTTGATTTCACTGGGGATATTCAAGCGAATATCATCAATGACTGCGCGGAGGTTTTCAACACTTACAACAGTGCGCTTTCCGGGGATTTTAACGCCTGAATCCAATGCCTCGTCTAATTGTTCAAGTAATTCTTCAATGCTCATCTTTTAATCGTCCTTCCTATTTATTCTTTCGATAATATCGTTATGGATAATATTGGGCACAAAGTGGGAAATATCGCCGCCCATCCTTGCGATTTGCTTAACCATGCTCGAGCTTAAGTACATAAAATCGGCATTAGTGGTTAAAAACAGGGTCTCAACCTTTGGGTTAAGCTTTTTATTGGCAAGCGCCATTTGGAATTCATATTCAAAATCCGACATAGCGCGTAAACCCTTAACTATTGCGTAGGCATTTTTTTGTTTTGCAAAATCTGATAAAAGACCGTCATAAAACTCAACCTCAATATTATCAAGATAATCAACGCTCTTTTTAATCATATCCACACGCTCTTGGGGGGTAAAACTGTATTTTTTCTTGTAGTTAATCATAACTACCACAATAACCTTATCAAAAAGGGAAGAGGCCCTTTCGATAATATCAATGTGCCCCAGCGTGATGGGGTCATAACTACCTGGAAGTATTACGCATTTTTCCAAGTTAATCACACTCTTTTCTATAAATAGAAACTAAAATTTTTCCGTATTTCTTTTGGCGGCTTAACGAGAAATCTTGTATTCGCTCAGGTAAATACACATCGGTGGGGTGCTCGCAAATAATAATACCGTAATCACTCATAACACCGCAAACCGAATTCAGCGCTTTTTCCAAAACGCCTAAATAATATGGCGGGTCTAAAAAAGCAATATCGAATTTTTGGTTAGTGGAAGCCACAAAAGAAAAATAATCGGAGCGAACAACCTGTGAGTTGTGAGCAAAATTTGTTGCCTTAAGGTTTTCGTTTATCACCGAAATTGCTTCGGGATTTGTATCAACAAAAACTGCCGATTCTGCTCCTCGGCTTAAAGCTTCAATACCCAATTGACCGCTGCCTGCAAATAAATCAAGCACACGGCGACCCTCTATATCAAACTGAATTGAACTAAAAAGACCTTCTTTAGTTTTATCGGTAGTGGGGCGCACATCGCTGCCCTCAAGAGTCTTAAGAATTCGCCCTCTCGCAGTACCGGTTATAACTCTCATAATATATCACCTATATATAGTATTATCACACGAAAGCACTACTTTTGTCAATATTTATTTTATTTTATAATATTTTGGGAAAGTCGGAAAGAAAAACAACCGACGGTTATCGGTTGTTTTTTCACTAAAATTTATATTTGTTTTTAATGTTTCCCTCAAAATCTTTCCATAGAAACTCGCCGTTTTCCATAGTCATAAAACCGTGGTGTGAGTTTTCTTTCGGAATTGAAACTGAACCGGGATTAAAATAAAAGAAATCATCTTTTTGAACGCATGCCGGAATATGCAAATGGCCGTGCAATAAAATATCTCCCTTTTTAATCGGCGGTAGCTTATCGCAGTTGAAAACGTGCCCGTGTGTTGCAAAAATGGTTAAGTCAGTATCACTTATAATTGCATAGTCAGACATAATTGGGAAGTCGAGCACCATCTGGTCAACCTCGCTATCACAATTACCTCGAACACAAAGTATATTGTTTTTTAAGGGGTTTAGCATTTCAATAACTGCTTTAGGATTGTAGTCCCTTGGCAAATCGTTGCGAGGTCCATGATAGAGAATATCGCCTAATAACAATAATTTATCGGCGCCCTCGGACTTAAAGGCTTCGATAAGCCTTTCACAATAATATGCCGAGCCGTGTATATCAGATGCAATTAACCATTTCATAAAATCACCAATTATTTATGAATAGAATCTCCGCTTTCCTTACGGATAACGTCGTGAGCGCCGCCCTCAACGATACTTGTAGCACTGACGAGTGTAAGCTTAGCCTTATCTTGCAATTCGGCAATAGTTAATGCACCGCAGTTGCACATTGTTGATTTAATTTTGCTAAGGGTAATGCCTACATTGTCCTTAAGCGAGCCGGCATATGGAACGTAGGAGTCAACACCCTCTTCAAAAGAAGGCTTCTTGTCGCCGCCGAGGTCATATCTTTGCCAGTTACGAGCGCGGTTCGAACCCTCTCCCCAATACTCTTTAACATAACTGCCGTTAATCATAAGCTTGTTCGTGGGGCTTTCATCAAATCTTGCAAAATATCTTCCGAGCATAAGGAAATCGGCACCCATTGCAAGAGCCAATGTCATATGATGGTCGAAAACAATGCCGCCATCAGAACATACAGGTATATAAACGCCTGTTTTTTCAAAATATTCGTCTCTTGCCTTGCAAACATCAATCAAAGCGGTAGCCTGTCCACGACCGATACCTTTGGTTTCACGGGTGATACAAATGGAGCCACCGCCGATACCAACCTTAATAAAGTCAGCACCTGCATTTGCTAAGAAATCAAAGCCGTCCTTATCAACTACATTACCGGCACCAATCTTAACCTTGTCACCGTATTTTTCTCTTGTCCAAGCAAGTGTGCGGGCTTGCCATTCGCTAAAACCTTCTGATGAGTCGATACAAAGCACATCAACGCCTGCATCAACAAGGGCGGGGATACGCTCGGCATAGTCACGAGTATTTATACCTGCGCCTACAATGTAACGCTTTTGTGAGTCAAGCAACTCTAAGGGGTTTTCCTTGTGAGAATCATAATCTTTTCTAAAAACAAGAGATTTTAAGTTGCCCTCTTTATCAATAATCGGCAAAGAGTTTAACTTGTTATCCCAAATGATGTTGTTGGCTTCTTTGAGTGAAATGTCATCGTATGCAAAGATGAGATTATCAAACGGAGTCATAAAATCTTTAACTTTTGTCGAAAAGTCCATACGGCTTACACGGTAATCACGGCTTGTAACGATACCAAGGAGTTTGCCGTTTGCAGTACCATCATCGGTAACGGCAACGGTAGAAAATCCGTTAGCCTCTTTAAGAGCAATGATATCAGCAAGTGTCTGGTCGGGCTTAATGTTTGAAGCGCTTGTAACAAAACCGGCCTTAAAGCCTTTAGCGCGGGCTACCATAGCTGCTTCATCCTCAATAGACTGTGAGCCGTAAATAAAGGCAACACCGCCCTCACGTGCCAGAGCAACTGCAAGCCTTTCGCCTGAAACCGATTGCATAATAGCCGAGGTCATGGGTATATTTAAGGAAATAGCCGGTTCTTCGCCCTTTTTGAATTTCACAAGGGGAGTCTTCAAACTTACATTTGCAGGAATGCATTCGGCCGAAGAATAACCGGGCACCAAAAGATACTCGTTAAAGGTGTGTGAAACGTCGTTAAAATAATAAGCCATTTGATTTTCCTCCGTAATATAAAATTTGTATTTATAAGATTATATAAAAAAACATAAGATAAGTCAAGAAAAAATAAAAAATATTTCGAAAAGTGGAAAAATATGCTTGCAAAATAAAATGTGTTGTGTTATAATTTATCGGTCACAGTATGCTGTGATAATAAAACACACATTCCGCTTTAATTACGGTAGGTGTTTGCAGCCATGCAAAATCCGTATCCGCAGCGGGATGGAGGTATAACCTAGGAGGAAAAAGAAATGGCAGTAGTATCAATGAAACAGTTGCTTGAAGCAGGTGTTCATTTCGGACATCAGACAAGACGCTGGAACCCCAAAATGGCTCCGTATATTTTTACAGAGCGTAACGGTATTTACATTATTGACCTTCAAAAAACCGTTAAGAAGCTTAACGAGGCTTACACATTTACTCGTGATATCGTAGCTAACGGCGGCGAAGTTCTTTTTGTAGGTACAAAGAAACAGGCCCAAGATTCTATTAAGGAAGAGGCTATCCGTTGCGAGATGCCTTATGTTGATGCTCGTTGGCTTGGCGGTATGCTTACCAACTTCACAACAATCCGCGGCCGTATTAGAAGATTAAAGCAGCTTCGTGAGATGGAGGCTAACGGTACATTTGAACTTCTTCCCAAAAAGGAAGTTGCAGGTCTTAAACTCGAGATTGAAAAGCTTGAGAAAAACCTTGGCGGTATCGAGAATATGACAAAGATTCCCGCTGCTATGTTTATCGTTGACCCCAGAAAAGAAAGAATCGCTGTTGCTGAAGCCAAGAAGCTTGGCATTCCGATTATCGCTATTTGCGATACTAACTGTGACCCCGATGAAGTTGACGCAGTTATCCCTGGTAACGATGATGCTATTCGTGCAGTAAAATTAATTGCTGAAACTATCGCGTCTGCAGTTATTGAGGCTCGTCAGGGCGAGCAAAGCACACCTGTTGCTGAGGAAGCAGAGGTTGAGGCTCCTGCTGATATCGAAGAGGTTGTTGCTGAGGAAACAGCTGCTGAATAATTAGGTATTTATTCTGCATTTATATATAGGAGGAAATTATTATGGCTTTTACTGCAAAAGACGTACAAGCTTTGCGTGAGAAAACCGGTTGCGGTATGATGGATTGTAAAAAGGCTCTTGTTGCTACCGATGGCAATATGGACGCCGCAGTTGACTTTTTGCGTGAAAAAGGTTTGGCTTCTCAAGCTAAGAAGGCTGACCGTATCGCTGCTGAGGGTACTGTATGTGCTATCGTTGATGGCAATGTTGGTGCTGTAATCGAAATGAACGCTGAGACCGACTTTGTTTCTAACGGCGAGCCTTTTAAGGCATTGGCTGAAAAAATTACTAAGATTGTAATTGAGAAGAATCCTGCTGATTTGGATGCTCTCTTAAAGACCGAGAAAGATGGTCAAACCGTTGAAGAAATGGTACAGGAACTTTTCCTTGCTTTGCGTGAGAACATTAAGGTTCGTCGCTTTGAGAGATATGAGGGTAAGGTTGTTTCCTATGTACACGGCGGCGGCAAAATCGGTGTTCTTGTAAACTTTGATACCGATATTGCGGCTGATAATGCTGAACTTATTGCAGCAGGTAAAAACGTCGCAATGCAAATCGCTGCTATGAATCCTGCTTATCTTGATGAAGCTTCAGTTCCTGCTGAAGTAATCGAGAAGGAAAAAGAAATTCTTATCGCTCAGATGAAGGAAGACCCCAAAATGGCTAATAAGCCTGAAATGGTTCTTGCTAAGATTGTTGATGGTAAGATTGGCAAATACTATAAAGAAAACTGCTTGGTTGAGCAGCAGTATGTTATCGATGGTGATTTAACTGTTGGTAAGTACATTGATTCGGTTGCCAAGGCACTTGGCGCTGATATCAAGGTTGCTTCTTTTGTTCGCTTTGAAAAGGGCGAGGGTATTGAGAAGCGTGTTGACGATTTCGCCGGCGAAATCGCAAAAATGGTTCAGTAAATTGTATAAATAATTTTGACTGTAGGGCTTAACCGCCTTATAGTCAAAATTAACATATACGCTGCGCGTTTTTTGTGCAACATTTTCTTATATTTTGTGTTGACAAAACATAGTTTTGGGTGTATATTATATATGTGTAGTGGTAAAGTGCTTGATTTGTTTGGCACAAAGGAAAGCCACATAAGTTTATTGATTTTGAAAGGAGCCGTGTTTTATTATGAAAAAATACGAAGCACCGTCCCTCGAAGTAACAAAATTGAATTTGGAAGATGTAATCGCTGCAGGTTGGTCTGATGGTGAAGGAGACGAAGGTTCTACTGGCACTATCGGTAGCTGGGCTGGCGCAGTTCTTTCTAACATTGATTTAGGAGCTTAATTCATTTCAATCAAATATTGCCTGATATCTAATGAGGTATCGGGCTATTTTTGTTGTAACTGTTTAGGAGGTATTGATGCTGCTTTTATACCTTTTGGCGATTAATCTATTATCTGTCATTTTATGCGTGGCAGATAAAAGAAAAGCCGTTAAATCAAAGCGTCGCATTCCCGAAAAGGTTTTATTTTCGGTTTCGATATTCGGCGGTGCACTTTTTATGTATGTTACAATGAAAACAATTCGTCATAAAACGTTACATAAGCGCTTTATGATTGGCTTGCCACTTATAATTTTTTTACAAGTGATATTGATTTTATGGCTTATATATAAAGGCATTTTGTATTGACAAATTAACCATTTAGTATTAGAATATAATTGTTTCGAGGCGAGGTGAAATTCCTCACCGGTGGTATAGCCCACTAACCCTTAATTTTAAGGGCCGATTCGGTGCAATTCCGAAGCCGACGGTATAGTCCGGATGGTAGAAAGATATTTGCTATTTCGCCCCGATATTTTTATATCGGGGCTTTGTTTTTGGAGGTTAGTATGGTTAAGAATAAAGGACTTCGTGCGGCCGCGGTTACGGGGCTTATGTCGGCTTTAGGCTTTGTGCTTATGATGATAGAAGTAAGTGTACCGATTATGCCTGCTTTTATTAAATTGGATTTTTCCGAGTTGCCGGCTTTGATTACTGCGTTTTTGTTTGGCCCGGTTTATGGTATAGCAGTTTGTTTTATAAAAAATGCTTTGCATTTGTTTTTTACATCAACTGCGGGAGTGGGCGAGTTGGCTAATTTCCTTATGGGAACATTTTTCGTTGGAACCGCCGGAATTATATATAAGAAAAACAAAACACGCAAGGGGGCTTTGTTAGGCTCTTCTTTTGGCGCACTGGTTATGGGTGTGGCTTGCGTATTTATAAATTACTTTGTTGTGTATCCTATATATTATAATCTCTTGTTGCCCGAAACGGTTATCCTTTCTCTTTATCAGGTAATTTTGCCTTCGGTAGATAGTATTTGGAAGGCGCTTTTAATATTCAATTTGCCCTTTACCTTTGTTAAGGGTTTGCTCGATTCGATAATTTGCTTCTTGGTTTATAAGAAGATTTCTCCAATTCTTAAAAAATAGATAGGACAACTTGACAAGAATTGTCGATTGTTGTATAATCACTATGGTAATTTAATATTTTCCTTATCAAGAGTGGCGGAGGGACAGGCCCTGTGATGCCCGGCAACCTGTGTTTTCAAGGTGCTAAATCCTGCGGATTTTCCGAAAGATGAGGTTTTCAAAGCCGCTCTTTTGGAGCGGCTTTTATATTTTTGGAGGTATATTTATGGCAAAATTATTATTTACATCTGAATCGGTTACAAAGGGACATCCCGATAAGGTTTCAGACCGTGTGTCTGATGCTATTCTTGATGCTATTTTACAGCAGGATAAAACAGCCCGTGTTGCTTGCGAAACCTTTTGTACTACCGGTGTCGTTAATGTAATGGGTGAAATTACAACTACCGCTAATGTTGATATTCCGTCGATTGTTAGAAAAACTGTTTGCGAAATCGGATATGATTGTGCCGAAGCAGGATTTGACGGTAATACCTGTGCGGTTTGTGTATCTCTTGATAAACAGTCCCCCGATATAGCAATGGGTGTTGATAAATCACTTGAGTTAAAGTCGGGCGAGGAAGAGGCGTACAATCTTGTAGGCGCGGGCGATCAGGGTATGATGTTTGGTTATGCATGCGATGAAACCGAAGAACTTATGCCATTGCCGATTTCTTTGGCGCATAAAATGGCTAAAAGGCTCACTGATGTGCGTGAAAGCGGCGAACTTGATTATCTTTGCCCCGATGGCAAAACACAGGTTACTGTTGAATATGAGGATAATATTCCCGTTCGCATTGATACTGTTGTAGTTTCATCTCAACATAAAGCAAGTGTTACTCTCGAACAGTTAAGAGCGGATATACTCGAAAAGGTTATAAAACCCATTATCCCCGAAAAACTTTGGAATGATGATATTAAGATTTTTATTAATCCAACCGGTAGATTTGTTGTGGGAGGACCGCAAGGAGATACAGGTCTTACAGGTAGAAAAATCATAGTTGATACTTATGGTGGTATGGCTCGCCACGGTGGCGGTGCTTTTTCGGGTAAGGACCCGACAAAGGTTGATAGAAGCGCTGCTTATGCTGCAAGGTATGTTGCGAAAAATATTGTGGCCGCAGGCCTTGCTTCCCGTTGTGAAATTCAATTAGCCTATGCAATAGGCGTTGCTAAACCTGTTTCGGTAATGGTTGATACATTTGGCACAGGCAAAATCGCCGATTATAAGATAGCGGAAATTGTTGATAAGGTGTTTGATTTGCGCCCTGCTGCAATAATTGAAAAGCTTGACCTTTGCCGTCCAATTTATAAAGAGTTGTCGGCGTATGGCCATTTGGGACGCCTGGACCTTGACTTATCCTGGGAAAAAACCGATAAAATAGACCAAATTAAAGATTGTTTATAATCTATTTTAATACTATTTTCAATAAAAATAAACCTTGTATTTTGCATTATATGTTCTATAATTGAAGTGTAATATAAAGAATAGTAGGTGTTTTTTATGAAAAGATTTCCTGTTGCATTACAGTTGTATTCAGTTCGTGACGATTTGGACAAAGATTATGAGGCTACCTTGAGAAAGGTAAAGGCCATGGGCTACGATGGCGTTGAATTACCCGGCTTGTCCGATAAAGTTACTCCCGCTGAGATTAAGAAGATGTGCAAGGAAATAGGTCTTGTTCCTATTTCATCGCACGTACCGCTTTTGGATATGATAGCAAACCCTGACATTATCAATTCCTTTAAGGAAATTGGTTGCGAGTATGTGGTTATCCCTTATCTAAATGAAGATTTACGTCCCGGTACTGATGGCTTTGCTAAGGTAATCGATGCCGCGAAGATGCTTTCGGAAAAAGCAAATGAGCTTGGTATGAAGATTTGTTACCATAACCACGATTTTGAATTTACAAAAATCGGCGATGAGTATGCTATTGATATATTATATAACGAGGTTCCGTATCTTCAGCCCGAGTTTGATACCTGTTGGGTAAAGGTGGCAGGGGAGGACCCCTCGGCTTATATTCGCAAATATGCAGGTCGTCAAGATTTGCTTCACCTTAAAGATTATGTAGGCGAGCAATGTGAAAATATGTATAACCTTATTGGTCTTGATGACGATGAGGAAAAGATTGCCAGTGGGAATTTCGAGTTCCGTCCAGTAGGCTATGGCTGTCAAGATTTTTATAGTATCCTAAATGCCGCCGAGGACGCAAGGGTAGAATGGATTATAATCGAGCAAGACCAACCGAGCATTGGCAAAACTCCGCTCGAATGTGCCGAGCTTGGCGTAAAATACATTAACACAATCAACTAAATAAATTAAAAAAGCGTGGTTTTTACCACGCTTTTTTTGTTCACCATATAAAAAAGCCACAGCAAAAGCTATGGCTTTAATTGGTCCGAGTGACTAGAGTCGAACTAGCGGCTACCTCTTGCGGTACCCGAACACGCACACGTTTGGGGCACGGTGCGTTGTTCGACCGCTGCGCCATTTCGCCCTTACTGCATCTGCCGCAGGCAGCGTGCGGGCTCAATGCCTGACCCCCGTTCAAGAGGCCGAATTTACAAAATAAAAAAGCCACAGCAAAAGCTATGGCTTTAATTGGTCCGAGTGACTAGAGTCGAACTAGCGGCCTCTTGAACCCCATTCAAGCGCTCATACCAAACTGAGCTACACCCGGGCAACGATACTATAATACCACTCTTTAACCTAAAAATCAAGTATAAAATTATATTTTTTTTAATTATGTAATTTTGTGGTACTTAGTTGTTGTATAATTTAATAGTTTTAGAGTTTTTTGGGAGTTTTTTATGTCGGCATTTTTTGGTTTTTGTATTGCATTTTGTGTTGCTTTTGCGGTTCTTTTGATTTATTTTTTGTCCAAACTTAAATCACCGATTAGCTATTTTTTCTTTCAGGCGCTGCTTTCATTTATAATTTTTGCCATTATAAACCTAACATCCTTTGCTACAGGGTACTATATTCCTCTTAATTATGGCACTGCTGTGGGTACGGCGGTGGGTGGAGTACCGTTTATTGTACTTTGGTTTGCCTTGAAAACAATTTTTCTACTATGAAAATATAAAAAAGTGTGGTAAAATAAATTTGAGGTGAAATTAATGCTTCAATTTATTTACGGCGGTGCCGCAACAGGTAAAACATATACTGTTTTTGAAAGAATCAAACAAGATATTTCTTACGGTAAAGATGTAGCCCTATTGGTGCCTGAGCAGTTTACGTTTGAAAGCGAACGCACTCTATTACATACTTTGGGTGATAAGGCATCAACAAATGTATCTGTTTTAAGTTTCACACGCCTTTATGATGAGGTTTGTCGTAATGTGGGCGGTCGTACGGCTGACCTAATAAATGAATATGATAAGGTTATACTTATGAGTAGGGCAATGCGTCTTGTAGAGGGTGAGCTTGCTTTATGGGGTAAGTATGCTTCGTCATCCAAATTTATAGAAACTATGCTTAAAACAATAAACGAGTTAAAGAACTGTGCTGTTACACCGTCTGATATTTCTCTCGCCATAGAAAAAATTGAAGAGGGATATTTAAGGGCAAAGCTTAAAGATTTATTGCTTATCTTCACAGCATATGAGGCTCTGCTTGGCAATAGATTTTTAGACCCTGTTGATAACCTTACAAGGCTATATCAAAATCTTGAAGCATATAAATATTTCCAAAACAAAACAGTTTATATAGATTCCTTTAAGAACTTTACAGGTCAGCAATATAAAATAATTGATAGAATTCTTTCTCAAGCTGAATCGGTAACCATTTGTTTTACGGCAGTTGATTTGTTTGACTATCAAAAGATAGATTTGTTTACTAATGTGCGAGACACCGCCAAGAGAATTCTACAAAGCGCCGAAAAATATTCGGTGCCGCTTGCCGAACCGCTTGTTTTAGAAGAACAGCATTATAAAAACAGCGCCTTGAAAAATTGTGAGGAAATGCTTTCTAAAAAAAGTGTTACTGATTTATCACTTGGTGATGAGGTCACACTTTGCAAATGCAAAACTGTTTTTGACGAAGCAGAGTTTTGCGCTCGCACTATTAAGAAATTGGTTAGAGAGCAGAATTACCGTTTCCGAGATTTTGTAATTATAGCCCGTAATGCTGAAAAATACAAAAAAGCCATACAAAACGCTTGTCAAAAAAACGGAGTTTTTTTGTTTGCGGACGAGGAGAGGGAAATTACATATTTACCGCTTACAATATTTATCGGCAGTGCCTTGTCGCTCGTTAAATCATTTAGCTCGCAAACAGTGTTTAATCTACTTAAAACAGGTTGCGGACCTTTAGATGAGGATGAAATTTCCGAGCTTGAAAATTATGTTTATTTGTGGAATATAAAGGGAAGTGTATGGCGTGATGAGTGGGATATGAACCCCACAGGTCTAGATATTAACACCCCCGATAATGCAAAAGCAATCCTTGATAGAATCAATTCTATGAGGCAAAGAGTTGTTGCGCAAATTGATTCTCTAAAATATTCTCTTAAGGGCACACCCGCACAAATGGCGGGTGCAGTTGTTGATTTTTTGATTAAGAACGAGGTTGATACTAAACTCTCAAAAATCTATCAGTACTATAACGAGGTGGACAACCCTTATTTTGCTGACAGTATCCGTCAAAGCTGGGATATTGTTATGGATATTTTAGATGGTATTGTAAAATGTTTGCCCGATAATGAGATTACGCTTGATGAGTTTGTTTCATCTTGGGAACAGTCGATTAAATATGCCACTATTTCAAATATTCCTCAAATGCTTGATGAGGTTACTTTTGGTTCGGCCGACCGCATAAAGCCTTCCAGACCCAAAATTGCCTTTATAATAGGCGCAAATCACGGAGAATTTCCAAGTGTTACCAAATCCAACGGCATTTTCGGCAATATTGAGCGTGAAAAACTTAAAAATAGCGGTGTTGACCTTTTGACTAATGAATTAACCTTTGCGGTGGATGAGGAGTATTTGGTTTACACCTCGCTTTGCTGTGCGACCGATCGCCTTTATATTACATATTCGCAGTATGATAGCAAGGGCAGTGAATTGCCGCCATCGGAAATAGTTACCGATATAATGGAAAGCTTTGAAAGCTATAATATGCTTAATGAGCCGAGAAAATTGTCTAAAGAAAATTTGCCCGAAACTGTTTTAAGTGCCGCGGTTAAGATGTGCGAGCTTTACGGCAGTGATAAATCGGCTGCCTATTCAATTGACGAGGCACTAAAATCGGTTAGTGATTTTTCCATTCAAAATTTTTCGAAAACCGCCGATAAAACCGAAGCCGAGATTACCGATGATGTTGCAAAAAGACTATACGGAAAAAACATCTATATGTCTGCCTCAAAGTTTGATACTTATCATAGATGTAAGTTTTCTTTCTTTTGTAAATACGGCGTTAAGGCGTACAAACTGCAACCCGCCGATTTTGATGTTTTACAGCGCGGTACTATTGTGCACTATGTTATGGAAAACGCAATAAGCGATTACGGAAAGGACATCTCAAAGCTTACAAGAAAAGAAACTGATGAGTTAACCGATAAATATATTGAGCAATATTTATCCTTGGTGGGCGGTTTTAGTAAAATAGTTAACGCAAGAATAAAATTTTTAATAGGGAAAATTTCAATTGCCGCAAAGGATGTTTTATATCATTTGGCCAAGGAGTTTGCTCAGGCTGATTTTGAGCCCAAATATTGCGAATTAAAGATAGGGAAGGACGAGACCGTCCCTGCAGTAAAAATACCATTTGGAGAAGACGGCAGTTTTATTGTAAACGGCAGTATTGACCGTGTTGATACCTGGAATGGTTTCTTAAGGGTTGTTGACTATAAAACAGGCACCAAAAAATTTGCCCTTTCAGATACCCTTATGGGCCTTAATTTGCAAATGTTAATTTATTTGTACAGTGTTATAAGAGGGGAAAACTCGCCACTTAAGGACCATACACCTGCCGGTGTTTTGTATATGCCGTCAAAGCGCGAAAAAGAGGGCGTAAAGCTTACTATGAACGGAATTGTTCTCGATGATGATGAGGTGATTTCGGCTATGGAAAAGCAAAATGAGGGCGAGTATATACCAAAACACACCCTTGATAAAAACGGTGATACGGCAGGCAACACATATATATCGGGCGAAACCTTTAATTGCGTGTTTGACTATATCGAAAAGCTTATGAGCGATATGGGCGAAAGCATTATTAAGGGCGATGCTCAGGCGGTCCCCGTTGACGGAAAGAGCAAGGCCTGCGATTATTGCGATTATTATTCGGTTTGTTGTATAGAAAACGCACCGCATATTAAGGTGCCGTCACTAAAAAACCACGAGGTTATAGCTAAAATGAAGGAGGCGCTTGATAGTGGCAATTGAGTTTACTAAAGCTCAGCAAAATGCTATAAAAACACCGTCGGGCGCATTGGTAAGTGCGGCGGCAGGCTCGGGTAAAACGGCTGTATTGGTTGAGAGAGTAATTAAAAAAATTACGGGTGAAAATCCAATTAGCGCTGATAAATTACTCATAGTTACATTTACAAATTCGGCCGCAAAGGAAATGCGTGTTCGTATTGAGGAGCGTCTTAATGAGGAATGTAGAAAGGCCCCTGATAACCGAGAACTATTAAAACAAAAGATAAAAATAAAAAATGCAAAAATTTGTACTATTGACTCTTTTTGTATTGAATTAGTGCGCGAAAATTTTGATAGACTGGATATAAGCCCTGATTTTAATATAGGCGAACAAAACACCTTAGCGCAAATTTCAGAGCAAGCATTAAATGCCGTTTTGAACGAGGCTTTTGAAAACGCCGATGATGATTTTTCGCTTTTGTTGGATGCGGTAACCTCCGATTATGATGAGGGTGAGCTTAAAAAGTTTATATGTGAGATTTATAAATTCTCCGAAAATATGCCTTTCCCAAAGGCGTGGATTGAAAGCCAAATCAAATTCAGTGAGAATTTTGATGAACTCGCAAATATGGTTTATTCATCTATGCAAAGTACAGTTGATAGTTCAGTTAAGGCCTTGAAAAGGTGCGTAACCGCATTGGAAACCTTGCCCGAGGTTGCCGAAAAATATGCACCCGTTTTGAATAAGGCGGCCTGTGACCTTGAGGTTTTGGGTGACTTGGCTAAAAATCGGGAATGGGACAGGCTTTGCCTTTTGCTGCCTAATTTTAAGTTTGGTAAACTTAATACACCAAAAGGCTTTGCGGATAATTCGCTTGTTGTGAGCGTAAGGTCTGTTAAGGATTCGGTTAAGGAGCAAATTGATAGTTATCAATCTATATTTTCTCGAAATTATACCGATAGCGTTAAGGATTATAACACAGTAAATAGGTGTGCAAAAAAACTTTTCAAAATAACACTTGAATATGCTAAAAAGTATTTTGAGTTACGTAAAGAAAAGAACCTCTTAACCTTTTCGGACACCGAGAATTTGGCACTTTCCTTGCTTTGCGAATATAAAGATGGAGGAATTGTAAAGCGTGATGGTGCGGATGAAATTATCGGACGTTATGAAGAGGTTTTAGTTGATGAATTTCAGGATACCAACAATATGCAAAATATTCTTTACGAAGTTTTATCGGATAATGAGAAGAAACTTTTTGCGGTTGGTGATATTAAGCAGAGTATCTTTGGCTTTAGAGGGGCAAATCCCCAAAATTTCAACGAGAAAAAGAATAGATATATTCCTTTTGAAGCGGCGCAAGGTGAGGATTTAAGAAAAATCATTCTTGATAGCAATTTTAGAAGCAACGCTAATATTTGTGCGGCAATCAATTTTATTTTCGATATAATTATGAATTCTCCAAAAGGCGAGATTAAGTATGATGAAAATGAAAGCCTAAAGCCTTTGGCAGAATTTCCAAACGATGATAGTGTTGCCACCGAACTTCATCTTGTAAATGCCGCAAGGTCGGATGCATTGGCCGATGAGGCAAAGAGCATTGCCGCATTTATTAAAGATTTTATGGAAAACGGCAAGCTTTACGATAAGCGTAAGAAAGATTTCAGAAAACCTACATATAAAGATTTCACAATTCTTTTAAGGCAGCAAAAGGGAAGAGCTGACTTGCTGGCGAGTGAGCTTGAAAAGTATGGTATACCCGTTTCGTATAGCCTTGGTGGTTTCCTTGATTCTACCGAAATTCAAATTTTTATGTCGATATTATCGGTTATAGAAAATCCAACAAGAGATATCGAGCTATTAAGTACACTTATGTCTCCCGTGTTTTGTTTTTCAGCCGAAGAAATAGCAAGAATATGTATTTCTAAAGGTAAAAACAGTCTTTTATCGGCGGTTACTTCGGCGGCTAATGGCGGCGATAAAAAATGCGGAGATTTTCTTGATAAATTAAAGAAATGGCGTAGTTATTCAGCCTCACTTTCCATCTCCGAGCTTATTGGGGAAGTTTTGGAGGATTCAAATATTCTAAATATTGTCAGTGTTTTAAGTGAGGGCGCCAAAAGAAAAAGTAATTTACAACAGTTACATGGCATTGCCGTAGCCTATGATACCAACGGCTTTTCAAGAAATATTTCAGCTTTTATTAAATATCTTGAAACTATCTCAAGCGATTTGCGTGCTGCGGGGAATTCAGCCGATGAGGAAAGTATTTCAATCTGTACAATTCACTATTCAAAGGGCTTGCAATTCCCCGTATGTATATTGGCTGATACAGCGCAAAATTTCAAAACACCAAGCGGCAAAAACCGCCTTTTGCTTGATGAAAAGTTTGGTGCGGCGTTCACCTTTAATGATTATGAGGAAAATAATACCCGTTCTCAAATTTCAAGGGAAATATTGGTAAAGTCGCAAACCGAAAAACAAATTGAAGAGGAATTGCGCCTTTTGTATGTTGCACTAACCCGTGCTGAGCAAAAACTTGTGATTTCGGTTGCCGATAAGGATGTTTCGAAATATATTAAAAACTATGCGGCGTTTATTTCTTCTTCAACAAATTCTGAAGAGTACCGCAATTTGATGTTTGGCGCTAAAAATTATGCCGAGCTTATTTGTTCTGCTTTGTCGGTACATAGTTCCTTGCTTGAAATAAGAAAAACGATGGGTATTGATGGTTATTTTGTTAATTGTAAGGAAAAAATATCAGTAAAATATATTGAGGCTTCACATATTCAATTAGAAGAAAAAGAACAAGTAGAGCAAGAAACGCAAATAAATGAAACATTGGTGGCAAGCCTTTGTGAAAACTTTGCTTATAAATATCCTTATGAAGCGCTTAAGGATATTGAATCAAAGGCTTCGGTTTCGTTAGTTGCACATAAATCCGAAGAAAAAGACTATAGTTTTACATCACGCCCCGCATTTTTATCAAAGGGCGGTTTGACCCCCGCACAAAGAGGTACCTCGACCCATAGGTTTATGCAGTATTGTGACTTCGAAAAAGCAAAAGATGATGTGTCGGCCGAGATTGAAAGGCTATATAAAGCCGAATATTTAACAGTTTCGGAGAAAGAGGCCATCGATACAACGGCGGTAGAAAAATTCTTTCAAAGCGATTTGTATAACCGCATTAAAAATGCAGAAAGCATAAAACGAGAAATGAGATTTTTAACCGAAATGCCAGCAGGTGTGCTTAATTCGGATTTACCAAAAGAGCTTTATGACGAAAAGGTTGTAGTGCAAGGTCAGGTTGATTGTGCGTTTGTGGAAAACGGCAAGGTAATAGTTCTTGATTTCAAAACTGATAGGGCAAAGGATGAAGAAACCTTAATATCAGCATACAGCGAGCAATTAGAAATCTATGCCGCCGCCTGTGAAAAGATATTTGAAAAGCCGATAAAGGAAAAATTGATTTATTCATTTGCTTTATCAAAAACCATAAAAATATAAAATAAGCCGTCTTTTGACGGCTTATTTTAATAATATTGGTTGTAATTGCTCGCCCTTTAATGCACATTCCAATGTATCTTCTATAAGAGAAAAATCACAAATTAAAGAGTTGTTTTTATTAAATGCATCATCTTGCCCAAAGGGAACAAAATATATATTTTTTGTGTTTAGCAGTTTGCCGATGTTTATTGCCGAGGCTCCAAGAGCATCGTTGGTTGCAATTCCTAAAATAAGAGGTCTTGCGTTTCTTAAATGCGCCTTTGCTGCCATTGTTACACAACTATCGGTTATGGCGTTTGCAAGTTTGGCAAGAGTGTTTCCTGTGCAAGGTGCAATAATTAAGGCATCAAGCAGTTTCTTAGGGCCAATCGGTTCAGCCGCTTTAATTGTGTGTATGATTTCTTCACCTGTAATGTCGGTTATTTGCTTTATTAACTCGTTTGCCTTGTTAAAACGGTTATCGGTTGTATAAACAATTTCAGACATAATAGGAATAACCTTATAATCGGCTTCCCGTAATGCTTTTAATTGTTCGAGAGATTGGGCGATGGTACAAAACGAGCCACACAAGGCATAGCCGACCGTAATATTATTCATATAAATCCCTCATTAAATCATTTTGAGTATAGTTTCGCTTAAAATTTTTGCCGCACTTTGCGAGGCGATTTTACCGGGCAATCCCTGTGCTTTTATAGTGCGGAGAGAAAGTCTTTCGGCGGCATTAAAATCAATACCAAAGGGGGCCGAAGCCAGCTCAATAAGTAAGCAGTCTTTTTTACAGTTTTTAAGCACGTTGGCATCGATTACAGGGTGTTCAACTGTATTGAAAATTATGTCATATTCATTGACGACTTTTGAAAGCTCATAGGTGTTTGACACTTTGTAGTTAAGTGCCTTAATAAAGGCAAAGTCGCTTTCTTTTCGTGCCGAAACACAAACCTCGGCACCAAGACCGATTAAACGATTGGCAAGAATTTTTCCTATTCTGCCAAATCCAACAACAAGACATTTGGATTTCCAAAGTGTAAAATCGGTATTATCTATTGCAGCGGCGATAGCACCTTCGGCAGTAGGAACTGCGTTAAGAATTGCCAATGCATCGTTTTTTGCATAATCGATACTTTGAATATTTGTAAAGGTATAATTACCGCAAAGAACCTTTTGATTGGTAAGCTTTTCTTCGAGGAAACTCAAATATATTTTTTCATCGCAAAATGTGTTGTTTAGGGTATAGCCGTCACGGGTGGTTGGGAATGGGAATACCACTACCTCAAAATTACTGAAATCGTTTTCAAAATCGCGCGACAAATAAATATGCTTTACTATATGACCTGCCGCTTCAAGCTCATTCTTTAAGTGTATTTGGCGATTGTCGCCGCCAAGTAATAGAATTTTCAAATAATCACCCACAAAAATAAAACGCCTAAAATGCTTTAGTACATTTTATGGCGTTTATAAATTTAGGTTACTTTGTTTTTAAGTTTTTCTTTTTGGTTGTTTTGCGGATTTTTGATAACATCCTCTAATAGTCCTTGAAGTGTTCGACTTATCTCTTTTCCGCTAAGACCCAATTCTTTTATCTCATCTCCGCTGATTTTCAGGTGCTCAATTTTATAAGGCTCGTTATTGTTTTTGATTTCATCAATAAGGGAAAGGTTATAGTTTTGACCAAAAATTAAGTTTTGGGTAATCAAAAAATCTTTAACGGATAGAAAAGAGGTTAAAGACATTGCCGACTTAAAAGAAACCTTGTCGTTAGTAAATGAAAAGTCTTTTAGGCTATCGGCCTTTTTTGAATACTCTTTAAGGCGGTTATCGCATTTGAGCAAAACGGCGGTTTTATAGGCCGAAACATTTGCAAGGTGGCAAAAAGCCACAAAGCGAATAGCAAGGTCGTTTGGAAGGGCAGAGAGTAGTTTTGAATTGCCGATTTTTCTTATATCAAAATGTACAAGACAACGAGAACCCACCAAATCATCAAGAACAAATGTGTTGTCGGTTAATAAAATTTTTGAAAGTTCGGAAAAAATGCGCTCAACACTTATGTTTTTTAGTAAAACGGCGTTTTCTTTAATGGCGTTAAATGTATTGCTTTCTATTGTGAAATCCAATTTAGCGGCAAATCTAAAGGCTCTTAAAATCCTTAATGCGTCTTCATTAAAACGCTCATTTGGATTTCCAATCGCTCGGATTGTTTTATTTTTAAGATCTTTTGTTCCACCAAAAAGGTCAATAATTTTGTCGCCCTTGTAAGCAAAAGCGTTAATTGTAAAATCTCGGCGTGAAAGGTCCTGACTTAATTCGTCAACAAAAATCACTGTGTCAGGGGAGCGGTTATCTGAATATTCACCGTCTTTTCTAAATGTAGTAACCTCAACAACATTTCCGTCTTCTAATACTGTTATTGTGCCATGCTTTATACCTGTTGGTATGGTTTTTTCAAAGAGCTCAAGAACTTTTTCAGGCTTGCAGTTGGTTGTTATATCGTAATCATCCGGTTTTTTGCCTAATAGCATATCCCTAACACAACCGCCAACGGCATAAGCTTGATATCCGTTTTTTTCAAATGTATCAATTATTTTGGTTATATATGGGGGTAAAGATTGCATTTTTTCACCTCATTTCAAAAATAGTTGTTTATTTTTTTAGTTCTTTGCAATATAATAGAATTGTAAATTTTTTCTTGGAGACCGAAAAATGAAAACATTAAGAGAAGAAGATAAAATTATAGGTAGTGTAAAAAGAGTGCATATGATTGGTATAGGCGGCTCGGGAATGTGTCCGCTTGCTGAGATTTTGCATAGCAAGGGTTATCTGCTGACAGGCTCGGATAATAACCCAAGCGACCCCCTTAAAAGAATTATGAACCTTGGCATAAAGGTTTTTATGGGTCATAATGCGAAAAACATTGATGGTGCTGAATTGGTTGTATATTCTGCCGCAATCAGCAAGGATAATCCTGAACTTTGCGCCGCCAAGGAAAAGGGAATACCAACGATGGAACGCTCGCATTTATTGGGCGCACTTACAAGGTATTATGATAATGTAATCGGAGTTTGCGGTACTCACGGCAAAACCACCGTTACCTCTATGATAACCCAAATATTATACTTGAATGATATGGACCCCACCGCAGTCATCGGCGGGAAATTGCCCATAATAAATTCTAATGGTCGCACAGGTAAAACAGAAAATATGGTTTGCGAAGCCTGTGAGTTTGTAGATACTTTTTTGCAAATGTCACCCGATATATCGGTTTTGCTTAATATCGATAATGACCATCTTGATTATTTTAAGACAATGGAAAACCTTGTAAATTCATTCCATAAGTTTATTAAAATGTCAAAAACGGCTTTTATAAATGGTGATGATTGTCTTGTAGAAAAAGCCGCACAGGGCATAGAAGCAAATATAATAACCTTTGGTTTTAATGCAGGAAATGATTATGTTGCCGAAAATGTTAACCCCTCAAAGCGTGGTTATAGGTTTGATGTCATCAAAAATGGTGAAAAATTAGTAACACTTGATATGCAGGTGCCGGGTAGGCACAATGTGCTTAATGGTTTAGCGGCTGCCGCAGTAGCCGATTATATGGGTGTTTCGCCGGTAGGTATAAAGGCCGCTATCGAAAAGTTTACGGGTGCAGGCCGCCGTTTTGAATTTTTGGCTGAATATCCAAAATTTGTTTTGGCAGATGATTATGCACACCATCCAACAGAAATCAAGGCAACTCTTGAAGCGGCAAAGGCGCTCGACTATAAGCGTGTTATTGCGGTTTTCCAACCCTTTACATTTTCACGAACCGCTTTGCTCTTAAACGAGTTTATTGATGCCTTGAAAATTGCCGATAAGGTTATTCTCACCCCGATTATGGGTTCGAGAGAGATTAACACATATGGTGTGGCATCTGAAGATATTGCTAAAGGGCTTGAAAACTGTGTTATAAAAAGCACATTTGAAGAAATTGCTGATGAAATAATTTCACAAGCCCAAATAGGTGACTTGGTTATAACAATGGGCGGCGGCGATATTTATAAAGCGGCGCATATTGTTATGGAAAAACTTAAATAGTTAAAAGGCTGTCTTTTGACAGCCTTTTTTAATTTTGCTTAACGATTTGTGAAAAATCAATATATCCATTAGTTTGATTAAACACCACATTGTTTAGTGAGTTTGAATAAGCAAAATAACTGCTTGAAAAGGCTATCGGAACTGTGCTTCCAACACCACCGTAAATATTGTGTTGCACATTTGAAAGATGAGTGTCGGCGGTGTATGTATAACCGAGTTGTTTTAAATAGTCGTAAATATTGCGCTCAGAAACCTCAATAGGATATATTTGCAAATCATAATTTTCGGGCTGCGAAAGATAGGGTAATGGGGAAATGTTTATATAAGCGCCGAGTATAGCCTGCCAGTTGCCCGCTACTTTTTTGCTTATGTTTTGCGCTGCGGCGCCACCGTAAAATTCAATAGAGGTTTTTGGGAAAACTTTGTTAGGTAATGTCTTTAACTGTTCGGAATAAAGATATGTAGCGGTTTCGGTGTTGTGATAAGAAATTGGCGGTAGTCCGCTATCAAAGAAGGTCGGGAAAGCGGATGAAGCAACTTTTATGTTGTATCCAATATTAGCCGAATCATTATCGGATAACGCTGCCAATATCAAGGCTTTTTTCATATCGGCAGTAAATTGAGGCCCGAATTTTAGCACCCAAACAGTGTTTTCTATTTCGTTGATAGTGTATTTTTGTTTTGCACTGTTAAGGTCATCGTAAAAAATCTCGGCAATATCTATGTATGATTTATCAAGACACTCAAGGGTGGATAAATCATTATTTTTAGTAAAGTAAACTGCGGCATTTTTGGCGGTAAATGAGCCTGTATATTTAGTGTCTTTTGTAATGCGCATAGCAAAATTTTCGGTTGCCCATTTTTTTAGTTTATAACTTCCGTTGGTTAAGGTAGTGTCTAAAGACATACCATATTTGCCGACACAACCCTCAAAAAAACTTTGCCTGCAAGGCATACAAATCGCCGTTGTAAGAGTATAAAAGAAGTTCTTATCTTCGTTTATAAGTTCGATTTTAAGGGTTTTGGAATCAACTGCGGTTACCCCTAATGCCGTGGTAGGTAATTCACCGTTAGCAACACCGAGAGCACCTTTAACACTGTAAAGACAAGCGGCATTTGGCGCTTTGGTAACAGGGTCAACAGCACGCCTTAAGGCATAAACAAAATCGTTTGCCGTTAGAGAATAGCCGTCACTCCAAACAGCTTTATCTGAAATATGAAATGTGTATGTATTATTTTCATAGGTGTAGGAATCAATAACACCGTTTACAATATTGCCCGATGAGTCCTGCCGTAAAAGTCCCTCATACAAATTGCGCACTAATATAAGCTCAATACCTGATGATGCAGTTTGAGGGTCAATTGTATTGGGAACATCGGTTACCCCATAATATATTATGGCTGATTCGCCATCGTCCGAGCAACTGCAAAGACCCAAGCATAATACTGCCACAAGCAATAAGGCAAAAATTCTGGTAAATAATTTCATATATTTCTCCCCAAATTTACTAATTGTATTATAAAATATTAGAAAAGATATTTCAAGAGAAAAATAATGTAAAGAAAAACACTTGACAGGGTGGGTGAGAGGTGTTATAATACATAACTGTAAAGTGATTTACTTTGCAGAGGTGCATGATGAAGAATTTGGAGATTTCTTTATTGTTTGATACTTATGGAGAATATTTATCTGATAAACAAAGAGAAGTGTTTGATTTTTACTATAATGAAGATTTTTCCCTTTCTGAGATTGCCGAGCATACGGGTATGACCAGGCAAGGCGTGAGAGATTGGATAAAAAGGACCGAACAACAGTTGATTGAACTTGAAGAAAAACTAGGGTTTAATCACAAGGTGTCGTTTCTTAAAGAACAGGCCTCTTTGGTAAAAGCGGGTAGATTAGAACTTAAAAATTTATTAGATACGATAGAAGATTTATAAGAGGTGTAAGATGGCATTTAATAACCTTTCGGATAAGCTTGCGGCGGTTTTCAAGCAACTGCGTTCTCGCGGTAAACTCACCGAGGCTGATGTAAAGGAAGCGATGCGACAGGTAAGGCTTGCCTTGTTAGAAGCCGATGTCAACTATAAGGTTGCTAAAGACTTTACAAATACCGTTGCTGAAAAGTGCATAGGCGAAAAGGTAATGGATAGCCTTACTGCGCCTCAAATGGTCGTAAAAATAGTAAGAGATGAGTTAACTGCTCTTATGGGTGGCGAGCAGGCTCGCCTTAAGTTTGCATCAAAAATCCCCACAATAATTTTGATGTGTGGTCTTCAGGGTTCCGGTAAAACAACCCATGCCGCAAAACTTGCGAAGCGCTTAAAAGCACAGGGCCATCGTCCATTGCTTGTTGCCTGTGATATTTATAGACCTGCAGCCATTGAGCAGTTAAAGGTTGTAGGACAAACGGCGGGAGTTCCCGTTTTTGAAAAGGGAACACAGGCTCCCGAAAAAACCGCAGTAGAGGCTGTAAGGTTAGCGAGGGACTATGGAAACGATTTCGTTATTTTAGATACAGCAGGTCGTTTGCATATTGATACCGAGCTTATGGAAGAACTCAAGCGCATTACAAAGGCTGTCGAGGTAAACAACATTCTTTTGGTTGTTGATTCCATGGTGGGTCAAGATGCAGTTAATATTGCGAAAGCCTTTAATGAGCAACTTGAAATTGATGGAATTATCCTCACAAAGCTTGATGGTGATACAAGAGGCGGTGCGGCGCTTTCGGCAAAGGCTGTTACAGGAAAGCCTATTATGTTTGCCGGCGTTGGCGAAAAGATTGATGATTTGGAAGAATTCCATCCTGATAGAATGGCCTCTCGCATACTTGGTATGGGTGATGTACTTTCCCTTATCGAAAAGGTAGAAACTGAAATCGATGAGAAAAAAGCCGAAGAAACCGCAAGGCGTTTACAGGAAAACAAGTTCGATATGAACGATTTGTTAGACCAATTTGCGCAAATCAAAAAGATGGGTTCAATGAAATCTGTTTTGTCGATGATTCCCGGTATGGAAAGACAAATTAGAGATACTGATATCGATGAAAGGCAACTTTTCAAAAACGAGGCTATCATTACTTCGATGACAAAGAAAGAGCGTGCTAAACCCGATATTATAAATGCTTCAAGGCGTAAGCGAATAGCGGCCGGCTCGGGTACAAGCGTTGAAGAGGTAAATCGTCTTTTAAGACAATACGAGCAAATGAAGAAAATGTTCAAGCAGTTTTCTAAAAAGGGAAAACGTGGTATGGGTAATTTAGGTAATATGCTCGGCAATTTCAGACCTTAAAAAAGTTTTCTTTTTTAATATAATCTTAAATTTGGAGGTGTAATAAATGGCAGTTAAAATTAGACTTCGTCGTATGGGCGCTAAAAAGGCTCCTTTTTACCGTGTAGTTGTTGCTGACTCTCGTTTCCCCAGAGATGGTCGTTTTATCGAGGAAATCGGCTACTATGATTCCACAAAGAATCCTGCTGAGGTTAAAATTGACGCTGATAAGGCTAAGAAGTGGATTGCAAATGGTGCTCAACCCACTGATACCGTTAAGGCTTTACTCAAGAAAAACGGTGTTCTTTAATTATTGATTTTTCGGAGGAAAAACTATGAAGGAGCTTCTCATTAACATTGCTTCAGGTCTTGTTGAAAATCCGGAAGCAATTACTGTTGATGTTGATGAAGCAAATGAAGAGGGCGTAGTAGTTATGCATCTTCATGTTGCTGAAGGCGATATGGGTCGTGTTATTGGCAAGCAAGGTAGAATTGCAAACGCCATTCGCACCGTAATGCGCGCTGCTGCAAGCAGAAGCAACATCAAAGTAGCTGTTGAGATTGACTAATTCATTACGGCTGTTTTCAGCCGTAATAACTAAAATACTACCCCCAAGTAGCATTGGGGGTATTAATATATAAGGAATGTTTATGAAAAAAAGATTTTTAGAAACAGGAAAAATAGTTGGCACTCATGGCGTAAAGGGCATGGTTCGCATACAACCTTGGTGTGATGATATAGAATTTCTTGATGGTTTTAAGCGATTTTATCTTGATTGCGAAGGAACTAAGTTTTTAGAAAAGGTGCGCGTGTCACCTAACGGAAATGTTGCAATAGCAAAATTCAAGGGCATTGAAACCATTGAGGATGCCGAAAAATATAGAAATAAAATTATTTATATCGACCGTAATGATGTCAAACATCAAGAAGGATATTTTATTCAAGATTTGATAGGTTGCAAAGTTTATGAGCAAACCGATGGTAGATTTCTCGGTAAGATTTCAGATGTTTCGCAAACGGGCGCCAACGATGTTTGGCATATATCGAATGAAGGGAAAGAATATCTTATACCCGTGATTGACGAGGTTGTTGTTAAGGTTGATATTGACAGTGAAAAGGTTTTCATTGTTGCAATGAAAGGTATTTTTGACGATGAGGATTGATATATTAACCCTTTTTCCCGAAATGTGTGAAGCGGTAATCAATTCGAGTATTATAGGTAGAGCAATAAAAGCGGGAAAAGTTGAAATTTTTTGTACTAATATTCGTGATTATGCAAATAATAAGCACAATAAAGTTGATGATACCCCGTATGGCGGTGGTATGGGTATGGTTATGTCTGCCGAGCCAATATATAATGCATACAATAGCCTTTTTGGTGAGGGAGAGAAGAAACCACATTTGATTTATATGTCACCTAAGGGTAAAACCTTTAATCAAGAAAAGGCTATCGAACTTTCTAAAAAGGATAGAATTGTTGTTTTGTGTGGACATTATGAGGGCATTGATGAGCGAGTAATTGAGAAAATCGTTGATGAAGAAATTTCTATTGGCGATTTTGTGCTTACAGGCGGCGAATTACCGGCACTTTCGTTAGCCGATGCGGTTTGCCGTATGTTACCCGGTGTTTTATCAGATGATATTTGCTTTACCGAAGAAAGCCATTTTGAAGGGCTTTTGGAATATCCTCAATACACAAAACCGGCAGTTTGGTTAGAGAAGGAAGTGCCTGAGGTTTTGCTTTCGGGTCATCACGAAAATATTGCTAAATGGCGTAAGCAAAAAAGTATTGAGATAACTAATGAGCGACGCCCCGAAATGCTTGAAAAAGCCAATCTTTCTAAAAAAGAACTGAAATATTTAGAGTCCTTAAGAAAAGAAAAACACAATATATAGTGTAATGCTTTTTAATATGAGTTTTGTAAATTCTTGTTGCAAAATATACAAAGAATAAATCTTTTTAGGGTTTTAGTTTGGTATAGAACATAGAAAATTGACTTAAAAGATTGACAGTGAGCCCAAAATGGATATAATAATGGTAGAGGATACCTCTCATTTTTTATAAGGAGACAAGAAATATGTGTGTTAAAGAAGTGGTTGTTAAGAATCAGGTTGGCTTACATGCGCGTCCTGCAACATTTTTCATACAAAAAGCAAACGAGTTCAAATCTTCTATTTGGGTTGAACGTGAGGAACGCAGAGTAAATGCAAAGAGTCTTCTTGGCGTTTTGTCTCTTGGTATTTCGGGAGATACCGAAATTAAGATAATTGTTGATGGTGTTGATGAAAAAGAAGCACTGGCAGCTCTTATCGAACTTGTTGAATCAGGCTTTGTTGATTGCTAATTGATTTTAAC
>JAZRZR010000092.1:0-20476 GCA_045601525.1 Acutalibacteraceae bacterium | reverse complement strand
AGGTGCAATAGATGGTGCTACTGCAAGGGCGACGGGCAGTCAGGTGAAGGTTACGGATAAAAATGCCGTTTCAGGTTATCCAATAAGCGGTTTCGTAGGCCCTTCTAATAGGGACAATAATATAAGCAGAACTTCCTACACCCTTAATGTGAAGATAGTTGACGGTGTAATTACCGTATGGCTTAATGAATATTCGGACTATATTATAACTGCAAAACTCACAGAAAAATATAATGGCGGTTATGTATCGCTTTATGCATCGGCTTATGATCAAGGTGCTTTCAAAAACTTTAAGTTAACCGAGCTTACCGGCTCTGATACTGAGGATGATGGTAAAACCTTTAAACAGAGTTTTAATTCAATATCCTCTTTGAGCGAGCTTGAAAGTGATTTCGATTCTTATTTATTAAATTCGGCCGAGGAAAAACCTGTTTCTTCCAATATGTCCGATTTGTTCCTTTTAGAAAAGGGAAGACTAAAATCAAATCTTTCTAAAAACGGAACTGACAGCTCCGGCATAGCAATTTTGACATTAAAAAATAAGAGATATGAAAATTTTGAATTAACATTGAGTTATGAGCAGGATTGGTTAAGATACGGCGTAATGTTCGGTACCGAACTTGGCGATTACGCTTTCAATTCCAAAAACAACCGAATTATCGGCAATGGTGGAGTAGTGGCCTATACCGAAGCAGAGGGTTACACCAATGCCAAAGGCTCTATGTATGTAAGTTCCTATACCAATGCAGCTCAAGGGCTTTGTAGAAAAAGCGATATAAATGTTTCCAGTTTCCAAAGCTTTTCTAATATCGAAAAAACCTTGCAAAATAAACCTATCCACTCACTCACTGTAAGAGTAGTAAACGGTTATATGACAATGCTTGTGGATAATGATGAAACTACCAGAATTACCGTTAAATTAGCAGATTATGACGGCGGATACATTTCACTTATTACCAATGCTGCAAAGGGAAGAAGTTATGGAGCATTTTACGGATTTACTATTACCGAGTTGGATAAAGAAGCTCAATTGGAAGCTCAAACACCTGCAATTACTGACGGATTTGAAACCATAAGTCAGGTTGCAAGTGAATTTGATGCGTATTATCTTGCGGATGCAGAAAAATCCACAAAACTCGAAAAGGTTGATATAAAAGACCGATGGTGGATAAATAAAGGTGGTTATTTATCAAGAATTACGGGAGCATCTGGTATAAAAGAAACCTCTGATGTGGAAATTCTTACATACAAAAAACAACAGTTCAAAGATTTTGAACTGACATATACCTATCAGCAGACATATCAGCGTATAGGCATTATGATAGGCGGGGATTTGAAGAATTATCCAATTTACTTCAAGGATGGAAAGTTAGCAGCAGATAAGGGTGCGCTTTTCTTCGTGGAAGCAGAAGGTTATCCCAACGTTAAGGGACATTTGAATAACTATACTTCAACAAATTATTTAATCTATCGTACTACAAATCCAAAACCGCAAGGATTTACGGATGTAAACGGAATTGCTACGGATAATGTAAACAGCAAGAAAGAACATACCGTGAAAATTGTTGTTAAGGACAAGAAGTTATATGCTTATATAGATGGTGAAAAAACGCCCTATTTGTATGTAAAGCTTGGTGATAATTATAATGGCGGTTATGTTTCGCTCTTTGCTTGCGCATCTGAGGATTACGGAATTCATAGTTTTGAAATTTCGGATAAAATTACAACCGAGTTACCTAAGTCCGGCGGTGTTGAAGTTGAGAATAAAAAATATAACGCTAATTTTGATTCCATTTTATTTGATGACTCGGCTTTTGAAACATATTATCTTGATGCATTAAAAAATAATGCCGACGGAAGTCTTATAAAGAAGGAATTTGATGACGTTTGGACTGTTGCTGACGGAACATTGAAGCGTACCAATGTTTTGGAAGATGGAAGCGACGCTTCAAAGGTTTCGGTACTGACATATAACAAGAAGCTTACCAATTTTGTTGTGAGCTACGATTATCAAAAATGGGATAAGCGTTTAATGCTTATGTTCGGTGCTGAAAAGGGCAAATATCCCCTTGCTAATAAGGGTGAGGGTGATTTGGAAAACGGCGGTGTACTGCTTTATCCTGAAAACGACCTTGGTGTTGGCGGAGGTATCATTGCTATCGGTGGTATATCTCCTCTCACAGCGGCATACAGGCCTGTAAGCAAAAAAGCGGTTATACTTGAAGGATATCATGTTATTGACGATGAGATGACTACTGACCAAAACTGGACTTCGAATTTTGGAACATGGCATACAATGACCGTAGCGGTTATAAACAAACATTGCTATATTTATCTTGATGATTACGGCTTAATTGCAGATTATGATTTGAAGGCTGATTACGAGGGCGGTTATATTTCATTAGCTGCGGCGGGCAGTCAATATGGTTTTGATAATATTTCTATAACAGATTTGTCGGATATTTCAAACAACACTATCGTTTCGGTAGAAAATCCACGTGATATTACCGTGTCAACCGGAACAAAACAAAGTGAAATCAAACTTCCAACAAGCGTTAAGGCTACCATTAAGGGTGGAAGAACGGTTGAATTGCCGGTTGAATGGTGTACTAATCACTACGATGCGGATGTTGAGGGAATATATAGCTTTACAGCAAAATTGCCCGAAAATGCTAACGCTTCTAATACAGCACTTGTTTCATCGGTTATCAACATAAGAGTGAAGAAAACCAAAAGCACTTCTAAAACTGATGTTAAGGAATGGACTTTTGATACTTCAGATGATTTGTTGGATTTTAAATCTACATATCTCATAGATGGTGAGCAGGGCTATACCGAGAATAATACTGCAAGATGGTATTGTAATGGTGAACTGTTAAGAGATGCGTTTAGAACTATAAACGGATCAGAAAAGCGTGATATATCTCTTTTAACTTATGTAGGTGCTACATATCACAACTTTGAGTTAGAGGTTGATTATACTCAACATTATACCCGAATGGGCGTGCTTTTCGGTTCGGATAAGCCTTGTCAGTATATTAACCTTGCTGATATACACGGTGAAAATAATCCTGTTATGGCCTTTGTAGAGTATGAGGGTGTAAGAAACTTTATCGGTAATGTTAAGAACACCAATTTCTATACAAGAATTGATGAAACCATATACAATGCCCGTGAAAATGGTGCGGGATTGCCGGATTATTTCACAGAAGCTAATGCCAATACTGGTGATTCTCATAAAATGAAAATCCGAGTTGTAGGTGACCAAGTTAGCATGTGGGTAGACGATTGTGATGTTCCGTTTACAGCAACACTTACAAACTATGATGGTGGCTATATTTCATTGGTTAGCACCACTAAGGGCGGCAAATTTGATAATCTAAAGATAACTCGCCTTGACAATAATGGCAAACCGGTAGCTTCTGGATTCGATATTGAAGCAAACGGAAATCTTGATTTAGAAATTGATAAGGATGCTTCTGCTGAGCTTAAAATTCCTGTTTCAAAAGCTCCTGAGCAATACGAAGAAACTAAGACTGCTCAAGTTAAACCAACACTTAGCACAGTTAATGTTATTGTCGGATGTGCAATTTTTGTTTCAACAGTTGTTATTTCTGCTTTGTTTATCATTGCAGTTATAAATAAAAAACGCAAAAAAACAAAATAAGAAAGGTGAAAAAATCATGAAAAAGCTTATATGCTTAATTTTAGCAATGCTTATGTTATTGACTGCACTTTCAGGTTGTGGAAAAGCAAAGGGTGGCGATACCGATAAAAACGGTGGTGCCGCAGTATCGTTGGATAATTTAGGTAATGACCCAAATGCTAATTATGAGGTTAGCGGAACTATTACAGTAGGTATTAACTCTTACAGAAATTCTGATTTTGAAATGCTTTTTAACACATTCAAATCACTTTATCCTAATGTTAAGGTAGAACCAATTGTATTTGAATCAACTACCGATGATGCTACTGTTTATTTAACTTCACAAACAATGGCAGAAAAGAAAATGCCTGATATCATGTTTGATGATGCCGGTCCGCTTCCAACATATATTCAAAACGGTTGGGTATATCCCTTAACCGAATTTGTAAAGGATGATTCGGATTTTGAAAGTGTTCCTAAAAACATTGTTGAGCACTTAAGCTATAATGGAAACATCTATGCTTTAGGTCAGACACTTCGCAGTAACATGCTTATAGTTAATACCGATTTGGTTGAGCAACTTAATGTAGATCTTCCTGAAAACGATTGGAATTGGGATGGATTTACAGAGTTTATAAAGGCTTGTACCAATAACGAATATTCAGGTATTGAGGATTTGTCCGACCAATATAACTGGGCTCCCGGTGCGATGAGCGATAACTGCACCATTATAGGCTACAACTACGATACCGAAAGTTTTGATTTAACTGCTGTTCAAAAATATGTTAATTATGTTTTGGATATAAAGAAATTGTCAGGTGTAGAGGCTACTTCTTTAAAGCAGAATTCAAGCTCGGGTGTGAGCGATTATGAAAAGAAATTCGGTGTTGCTTCAGGCGCAGATGCCGCATTCTGTGAAGGTAAAGTAGCATCTTCATTTACAGGTACTTGGAGATATGCTAACTGGAATCAGAAAGACCTTAGCTTTAACTGGGATTTGTATCCCGTTCCTCAATCTACTGCAGGAAGAGTACCTCTTCATGTAGACTACTGCTGGATGACTACTGACATCGATAAAGCAAATGTTGAGGCAGCGTGGGAATTCTTGCGTTTTGTAACATATAGCAAAGAGGGAAATATTGCAAGACTTTCAACCTATGATGAGGATCACATTACAGATGATATGCTTAGTGCTTACTATATTCCTTGCACCAGAGATGCGGATGTAATTGCAAAATTCGAGTCTCTACCTTATGTTACAGATCAGATTATCTACATATCAGATAATTTTGAAAACGGATATTTAAGCGACCCTGAAAAAACAGTTCCCGGTTTTGAATCAGTTGAGTATTCAATTATCGGTAAGCCAGCTTTTGAAGCAATAAACGGTCAGTATGATTTTACTTCCCGTATGGCAGATGCTCAGTCTAAAGCAAATCAGCAGATTAAGGAATATAAAGATAATTTCAATGCAGCACTTGCTAAATTCGAAAAGGAGTTTGCTGCCAAATAATTAGTTGACGGAGGTCATTGTATGAAACGGTTATCTAAAGTAAAGGTGATAATAGCTTTTGTGCTTATTGCAGTTATAGCCTTAAGTACGGCAATAGTGATTGCACCTTCGGCAGATAAAAATAGAATTGATACAATTTTTCTTACCGATATTTCGGCTGAAAATTGGGTTGATGAATCTGTGTACAATGACGGAACTAAAATAACAGAAATAAGCCTCAACGGAACCTCCGTTGAGGCAGGATTTCAGTTCAAAACAGGGGATACAATTACATTTAACGCCCCTGTAAATGAAGATGAATATAATATAGGATTTGTTTATTCGGCAGAGAATGTAAAGCCGGTTGAAACATTATTTACTTTGAGTGTTGGTGAAGAAAATTACAATGTAAATCTTCCGCAGCTTTGGCAAGATAATGTGGTAAGTAATGGCAGATACCCTAAAGACCGTTATGGTAACGAAATGGCAAACACTCAAACCGGAAATGGCGGTAAAATCTTTAATCCGTTATATGATAATAGAGATATAAACTTATCCGAATTAAAACTCAAGCTAAACGGTCAGCAAATTACTATTAAAAATGATACCCAAGATATAAATATTTACGAAATCTGGGTATACAAGCCTCAAAAGTTAAGCAGCTATGATGAATATCTTAAAGCAAATGGAAATAAGTCTGATAATGCTTTAGGAATAGTTACGATTCAGGGTGAAGATTTTTCACTAAAATCAGATTCCTTTATAAGAAGTGCTAATGTAAACAATATAAATTTAACCCCCTATAACACTTATAAAAGAATGATTAACACTCTCGAAGGCAGTTCTTTTGACACGGCAGGCCAAAAGGTTGTATGGGAGTTTGAAATTGATAATGACGGGTGGTATGAAATAGGACTTAAATTCTGTCAAAACTCGGCTTCTAACAAAAAAGTTCACAGAAAAATTGAAATTGACGGTATTGTTCCTTTTGCAGAAATGGAAGAGGTAGCTTTCAATCAGACCAGCAATGCCACCTTTAAAACTGAATATCTTTCAAGTGGGAAAGATAACTATAAATTTTATCTTACAAAAGGCAGACATACTATTGCTTTAACTGCCAAAATGAGCAGCGTTACAAGAGAAATCTATTATGATCTTATGACTCTTATAGATGATATGAACGCTTTAGGAATGGACATTACAAAGCTTACAGCAGGTGTTACAGATAAAAACCGCACCTGGGATATAAATTCATATTTGCCTACTGCAGTGGACGATATGAAAAATTATATAGTAAGACTTGATGATATATATGAAAGACTTGAAAAGGCAGAGGGTGAAACTCCCACTTATGCTGACGGTCTTAAAACTGCGGCAAAGGTTTTGGAAAAACTTTTAAAGTCGCCACGAAAAATACCTAATAAATTAGAACTTTTTAATACAGGCGATAATTCGGCTGTAAAACATATCAGAAATGTTGTAAGCAAAATGACAGGGCTTTATCTTGGCATTGATGAAATATATTTCAAAGCTGAAAAAGAAGAACATAAATCTGATAAAAAACCTTTTACAACCTCACTTTCAACTGCGTTTAAGAGATTTTTCTTCTCATTAACTCCCGAAGCTAAACAGAACGCAGTAGGTACTGCTGATGAGGAAGCTCTCGATATATGGATGTCTCGTTCGTCGATTTATGTTCAGGTTTTACAGGGAATGGCAGATTCCGCAAAAGAACTTGACGGAATGAAGATAAATATTTCCATAATGCCAAATGAACAAAAATTGGTTTTAGCATCTGCGGCAGGCACTAATCCCGATGCAGTAATCGGTGCTGCGATGGGTACTCCCTTTAAGTTTGCATTAAGGGGAGCAGCTAAGGATTTAACCGATTTTTCCGACTTTTTATCTTTTTACGATTCACAATATAATCTTGAGGGTTTAGTGCCTTGTGCCTATGACGGCGGGGTTTACGGTGCAGTTGAAACACAAGATTATAATGTACTTTTTTATAGGAAAGATATACTTGACTCACTTGGAATTAGTGTACCTGACACTTGGGATGATGTAAAGGAAATCATGCCTACACTTCTTCGTTATAACAAGAATATGAGTCTTCCTATTGCTAATGTTGTAGGTTTTAAATCCTTTGGTACTACAAGTCCATATATTTATCAGAATAATGGCGAGTTTTATTCGGAAAATGGAATAAATGTAGCATTTCTTGAAGAAGAAACCATCAAAGGCTTTGAAGAAATGACCGAGTTGTTCCGTATTTATGCTGTTGAAGATTATGTACCGAGCTTTTATAACTCTTTTAGAAACGGTACTACACCGTTAGGCCTTGGTGGCGTTTCGATGTTTGTTCAGCTTTCTGAAGCGGCTCCCGAAATAGCAGGCCTTTGGGATATAGCGCCTGCACCCGGCGTAAAGCTAAGCGACGGCAGCGTTGTAAGAGATATGAACTCTGCACAGACTGCTTGTATGATATTTAAAAACAGCGATAAGCATGACGAGGCTTGGAAATTTTTAAAATGGTGGCTATCTGCTGAAACACAGGCAACCTTTGCTTCGACTATGGAACTTTCTTACGGCACAGAGTATAAATGGAATACTGCAAACCTTATAGCCTTTGAGGAAGGTACATATTCTGAAGCACACAAGAAGGTTATTAAGACTGCTTGGCAAAATCAAAAAGAAACAATCCAGCACCCTGCAAGCTATATAGTTGAGCGTGAAATCAGCAACGCTTATACAAATGTTGTTGTAAATGGTGACACAGTGATTGAGGCTTTGGAAAAATCAACCCTAGTTTCAAACAGAGAAATTGCAAGAAAGTTAAAGGAATTTGGTTTCTTTAATGAAGATGGTACAGTAAACCGCAATTATCCCGTAAAGGTACTTGAGGATATATATGCTAAATTAAATGCACAGAAAGGAGATGGAAAGCAATGAAGATGAAAAAGGAATTCAAGGCGCCCGAATGGTTACTTTTAACACCCTATGCTTTGATATTTATTGTTTTCATTATTATTCCCGTTGGCGCGGCAATTTTGCTTTCTTTCTCATATTTTAATACTATTGAGCCACCCACATTTGTAGGCTTTCAAAACTATATTGACCTATTTACTACCGACTCTACTTTTTTGCAGTATGTAGTTCCTAACACTATTACATACGCTGTTTTCGTAGGGGTGGGGGGATATATATTATCCTTCTTTTTGGCGTGGTCGTTGTCACAGTTAACACATGGTGTCAGAAGTGTTATGGCTATTATAATTTATTCTCCTTCTATGACAGGTGGAATACTTATAAGCAAGATATGGGCGGTAATTTTTGACGGTAGTGAAACAGGCTATCTAAACTATTTGCTTATGGATTGGGGTATTATTTCAGAACCCATAAAGTGGCTTCAATCTTCCGATTGGCTACTACCGGTTATGATTATTGTTGCCCTTTGGAGCAGTATGGGTGTAGGCTTCCTTTCAATACTTTCAGGTATTACCAATGTTAATAAGGAATTATATGAAGCTGCCCGTGTTGACGGTATTAAAAATCGTTGGCAGGAAATAATTTATGTAACAATTCCGTCTGTTAGACCGCAGATGCTTTTTGGTGCGGTTATGGCAATAGTAAATACCTTCCAGACAAGTGGTGTTGGTGTAGCCCTTGCAGGTTCTAATCCAACCCCCAACTATGCGGGTCAGCTTATAGGCACCCATATTGAAGATTTTGGTTTTATCCGTTATGAAATGGGTTATGCCGCCGCCATATCGGTAGTGTTACTTATATTTATTTACGGTATGTCAACTGCGGCAAACAAAATGTTTGCAGATAAGGATTAGGAGGGGATTGAATGAAAGTCAAAAAAATCAAAAACCGTATAACCGAAAACGGTCTTAATCCCACCCATTTCCATATGGCACAGCTAAAAATTTTGGCTTATATGGTACCTCTTTGTATAATAATGGCTTTGCCAATAGTATTCATTTTTATGAATGCCTTTAAGCCGATAGATGAACTTTTTGCATATCCGCCAAGATTTTATGTTAAAAATCCCACCTTGCAGAATTTTGCGGATTTGTTTAGCCTTACAAGTCAGACAAATATACCCATGAGCCGCTATCTTATAAACAGCATTATTTCGACTGCGGCAACTGTTATTTTAACAATTCTTCTTTCTGCATCTGCCGGATATACACTTTCTAAAAAAAGATTTAAGTTTCGTAGTACACTTTTTAAAATCAACCAGTTGGCTTTGATGTTTGTGCCTGTTGCGGTACAGATACCAAGATATTTTGTTGTGGTTTATACGGGACTTTCGGATAATTTTTTGAGCAATATCATACCGCTTTTGGCAACACCTACTTGCGTGTTCCTTGTAAAGCAGTTTATAGATCAATTGCCTGACGCTTTAATTGAAGCAGCAGTAATAGACGGTGCAGGAGATTTTACTATAATGAGCAAAATCATAATGCCACTAATTAAATCACCACTTTCCACAGTTGCTATTATATCATTCCAATCGGCTTGGAATTCTGTGGAGGCATCTACATTCTATATAAATGATGATACTATAAAGAACTTTGCTTTTTATGTAAGCACACTTAGCAATCAATCGGGAAATGTTGTAGCCGGTGCTGGTGTTTCTGCGGCTGCGTCACTTATTATGTTTGTTCCAAGTCTTGTTTTATTTATAATTTTACAGTCAAGAGTAATGAACTCTATGGTACATTCGGGTATTAAGTAAAGGAGTATAAAAGTGAAGAAAATATTAAGTGTTTTTCTTATAATGCTTATTCTTTTAAGCCTTTTGTCGGTAAATATTTCTGCAACTGAAAGCACTTCTTATACATATACCCAATCTGTAAACAAAGAATGGGTAAGAACACAGGACGCATATATGCCGGGCAGTGCTTTACTTACTAAAGAATTGACTTCTCCAAATGACATATTTATTTATGGAGACTATATTTATATTTCCGATACAACCGGTGGAGAAAATCAAACAGGTAAAATTTTAATTTATAACACCGAAAATGGCGAAATTAACTATATAGGCGAAGATTTTCTTAAAAATCCTTCGGGACTTTTTGTGAATGAAGAGGCTATATTTGTTGCAGATAAATCAGCATGTGCAGTTTACAAGCTTTCCCATTCGGGAGAAGTGCTTATGACACTTACACGACCTGAAAGCTATCTTTTTTCCGAAAAAAGTCAGTATATTCCTACTAATGTTGTTGTAACAGATCAGGGTATAATTTTTGTCTGCGGTGAAGGTTCTTACGAAGGTCTTATGCAGTTTGATAGCGAAGGTGTTTTTGAAGGCTACTTTGCCGCTAACGCCACAAAACTGACCTTTGGTGAGAGAATCCAAGAACTCATTTTTAATGAAGAACAGATGGAATCCTTGCTTAACAGAATACCAAATCCAATATTAAATATGGATATATCTGATAGAGGTTTAGTATACAGCGTTACTCAATTAGAGGCTACCACTCTTTGGAGTGTAGCATCACAGACAGAAAATGCAGTTAAATACCACAATATGGCGGGAGCGGATATATTATCTTCTGACCTTATTGAGGGTGAACACAACTTTAGCGATGTTGCCGCTTTCAGGGATGGACTTAGTTTTGCAGTTACATCCACAGGTATTATCTATGAATATGATGATTCGGGAAATGTGATTTTTTCCTTTGGCGGACTTGCTACTTCTGACAGAAGCGGTCATTTCGTTCATGCGGTGGCTATTGATATAGACAGTAAGGGAAATCTTTATATCTTAGATAAAGAAAGAGCCTTAATTCAGGTCTTTTTCCCAACTGAGTTTGCCGATTCTACACATCAGGCTTTATTCGATTTGTCGCAAGGAAATTATAAAAACAGCGAAGAAATATGGTTGGAACTTTTAAGCCTTAACGGAATGTCCTATATAGCCCATAAGGGATACGGAAAAATGCTCTATCAGCAAATGCGTTTTAAAGAGGCGGCTGAAGAATTTAAGATTATTAAGGATAAAGAAAGTTATTCTGAATGTATATGGGAAATTAGAAATATATGGTTCCAGAATAATTTGTCAGTTATTTTTATTGCCATTATTTTGATAGCGGCAGTTTTGCTTGTTATAGGTTTCTTAAAGAAAAAAGGCTTGCTTAAAGGAAAAGAAAAATGTAAGGGCAAAGCAAATGAAATTTTCAAAACAGAATGGTCATACATAAAAGGTATGATTAAAAATCCCTTTGATGAGTTTTATTATATAAGAAAACGAAATAGAGGCTCTGTGACCTCTGCAACGGTGCTTTTTGTTTTGGCATTTGTAATCTATATCTGCGATATGCTCACAAGGAGTTTTACCTTCCGTTTGGTTGATCTTGACACCGTATTCCCACTTTCACTAATTATTTTATTTATAATACCGGCTATACTTTGGGTTATTGGTAACTTTATGGTAAGCACTATAAGCGAAGGTGAGGGTACTTTTGGTGCAGTATATACAGCCACAGCATACTCATTGGTTCCTTATATTTTAATAGGTCCCTTTGTTATTATTGCTACATATATGTTCACTCTTAATGAGGCTATTATAATCCAACTTTTATGGTATGTAGCCATTGGTTGGTCGGCAGTGCTTTTAGTTTTGTCGGTTAAAGAGGTTCATAATTACAATCTAAAAGAAACAGTTAAAATAATACTTCTCACACTTTTCTTTATGATAATGGCAATAATTGTTTGTGTAATTATTTTCCTTATTGCCCAACAGACATTTATATTTTTAAAGGATATTATAAACGAGGTGAGTTACCGTGCTAAAACATAAAAAAGCGATTGTTTGTGCAGTAGTTGCTGTATTGGTATCTGCTATTTTTGTTACAGCCGCCGTGACTCCCAAAAAAGAAAAGGTAGAAAACACACAGTACAACAGTGGTATGATAACAGAGTACGAGGTTTCAAGTAACCGACACACAAAGTTTGTATTACATGATACTGTTGTTTCACTTCTCACAACTGATGGTTTTGAACAGAAAATGGAAAGTGATATTCTATCCCTTTGGTACAATTCGGATGAAGAATCTATACGTGTAGTAGATAAGCGAAGCGGATATATCTGGGGTTGTGTTGATAGCAGTAAAGAAACAGGCCTTAATAAAAAATGGAGCGAATCTGCTAATTCCATCTGTTATATTTCTTATTTCAATAATAAGAATTCAGAGGTTTCGGCAGGACTTTCCAATAACACTTTTTCACCTAAATACACCTGGAAAGAAAAGGAAACTAAATGTAAAGTTACCGCAAAAAAATTAGGTATTTCTTTTAGTTTTTCAATAAAACTTGATGGCGAAAAAATTACATTTACTATTGATGATAAATCGATAAAAGAGACTGGGAAAAATAAACTTTCGAAGGTTAGTTTTGTTAATTTCTTCGGCAGTGTTTATGAAGATACCATATCTGGTTATATACTTGTTCCCGACGGTAGCGGCGCACTTATCAGATTTTCACAAGCCAAAGCATATAGTTCAGGATACAACAAGCGTGTATACGGAAATGATGCGGCGATAAATAAAACTCAGGCACTTAACAACCTTAACGGTAACCGTACCGATGATTATGCTACCGACGAATACAGTCTTTCATTACCTATGTGGGGTATGGTTCACGGAGAAAATCAAAACGGTTTTATGGCGACTGTTGATTCGGGTGAGGGTTCGGCTATTATATCTGCAATTCCTGCAGGTGCTGAAACCGTATCGGTAAAATTTTCAAGAGCGTATGCAACATTTGTATATAGAAATCTTTATGAAAAGCGTGTTTCAAACAGTAAAACCGTTTCTGAGCCTGAAGATAAACTTAATACAATAAATCCTGAAATCACTTATACTTTTTTAACCGGTAACGATGCCAACTATTCCGGTATAGCAAATCTGTATCGTGAAAAATTGTTAAAAGAGAAGAAAATTATCAAATCTGGTTCACAAAAAGATGTTTCTGTTCTTTTAAATGTAATCGGTAGTGAAGTTAAACAAGGTTCTATATCCAATGGTTTAGAGGTTTTAACTACCGCCGATGAAGCAAAGAAGATGTTAGAGACACTTTATAATGATGGTGTGGCTAATCAAAATGTTATTTTGAGCGGTTGGACAAAGGGTGGATATAGCGGTTATAAATACGGAAAAACCGATTTTGAAAAAAAGGTTGGAACACGTTCCGGTATAGAAAAACTCCGCGATTTTATAACAAATAAAGGCGGAAAATTCTCTTTAGCGCTTAATCCTTTGTCGGTGAACAAAGATCAGATAAATATAAATCGTCAGGCGGCACTTAATGCCACTACAAATATAATGAAGTTCACGATACCTAATAAAACTCTTATGTATCCTGATACTTATTATGTAAGACAGTCCGAAATGATGAATTTTATGGGTCGTGTAAATGAAGAGTTATCGGACTTCGATATGTTTTATGAAAAAATAGCTTCAACTGCTTATTCGGATTATACAGTTGGTAAAGAAATCGACCGTGACACTGCTATCAACAATCTTTTGAGTACTATTGAAAAATCAAAGCAGCGAATAATGGTTGATTACAGTAACCTTTATATTTTGAATAAGGCTTCCGCAATAGTGGGATTACCTGTTTCAAGCAGTCAATATCTTTATGAAACTGACAGTGTACCCTTCATGCAGATGGTATTAAGGGGAAGTGTGGATTATTATTCACCATATTCAAACCAAGGTTTTTATTCAACTGCTTCGGTTCTTAAAATGATAGAATACGGTTCATATCCGTCTTTTATGATTATGAATGCGGATAATTTCGCGCTTTATAACACACCACTTGAAAATTATTTTTCTATAAATTTCTTGAATTGGAGAGAGAAAATTTCCTCGGTTTATTTGGAAGTTAAAGAGGCACTTTCTAAAACAGAGGGCAACTCTATTATCTCCCATAAAGCGGTGGCGGACGGTGTTTACCGTATAGAATATGAAAACGGCTGTGTAATATGGGTTAACTATATGAACAGTGAATATATAAGTGAAGATGGTGCGGTAGCACCTAAAGGATATTTAGTAAAAGGAGGGGCGTAATGGCTAAGATAAATAGCAAACCGAAACTTACAAATAAAAGCAGAAATGCTCTTATTGGTTTTTCCTTTTTGAGTTTTTGGATAATAGGTTTTTTGGCTTTTACGCTTTATCCTGTAATACTATCCGCAATTTTTAGTGTTAATAAACTAACTTTGGGTGTTAACGGAATTGAGTATAAATTTGAGGGTTTAAGTTTTTTTGACCGAGCATTTAATATTGATACTGATTTCACACCAAAACTTTTGGAATCGGTTGGATTTATCGCTTATGCTACCCCTATAATCGTAGTTATCGCCCTGATTTTAGCACTTATGCTAAACGGAAATTATAAGGGTAGAACAATATTTCGAGCAATATTCTTTATGCCGGTTGTGATTATGTCGGGCCCTGTTATTTCTGAACTTTTAGGAAAATACAGCGTAGACTTTTCAGAGGCCACACCTGCACTATTTACCTTCATAGGCGCATTACCTACAATTTTCCGTTCCCCATGTATGTTTGTGTTGGAAAATCTTGTTACGGTTCTTTGGTATTCGGGTGTTCAAATTCTTATACTTTTAATTTCGATTCAGAGTATAAGTCCCGAACTTTACGAAGCCGCATCTATTGACGGCGCATCGGGTTGGGAAAAGTTTTGGAAAATCACGCTTCCTTATGTAATACCAACCGCGCTTATCTGCGCTTTGTATACAATAGTGGAACTTGCAAACGATTCTACAAATGCAGTAAACAAATATATTTCTGCAAAAATGTTTGACCATAAAATAGGATATTACAGTTATTCAACAGCCATGTCATGGATTTATACAGCAGTTATTGCTTTAATGCTTGTTTTAGTATTTTTGCTGTTTAAGTTCTTTAGCGGAAAGGAGCGTAAATAATGAAACTTGAAAAGAACGCTCTTAAACGTATGATGTTAGGAAACAATGAGAAAAAAGGTGTATTGCCCTTGGCGGTGATGTACGCTTTGCTTATATTTATCGGTTTTGTATTTTTATACCCGATACTTTATATGATAATAAACAGTTTTATGTCTCCTGAGGACCTTATAAATCCTGCGGTTTCTTGGCTTCCTACAAAGGTGTATTTTGAAAACTATGTGAAGGCATTTAAAACTCTTGATTTTACGGGTAGCTTCCTTAATTCTTTATATATTACATTGGTGGCTACTGTTTTACAGACTGCTGTTTGTGCTCTTACAGGTTACGGTCTTGCAAGATTTGAACTTCCTGCCAAAGGTTTTATATTGGTACTTATTCTTTTTACCTTTGTAATGCCGATTGAAACATTACTCATACCAAGATATGTAATGTTCAATACATATAAACTTTTAGATTCTCCTATAAGTTTTTGGCTTACAGCTCTTACGGGGCAGGGACTAAAATCAGCGGTATTTATTCTGGTATTCTTCCAGATATTTAAGAATTATCCCGTTTCTATTGATGAGGCGGCAGAACTTGACGGTGCAGGTAAGTATAAGATATTCGGTCTTATTGCTTTACCTATTGCAAAATCGGGAATAGTTTTAAGCTTTTTGTTTTCCTTTGTATGGTATTGGAATGAAACCCGTCAGGCAGGTCTTTATTTTGGTACAGTAATAAAAACCTTACCTATGAAATTGGGAAATTTTGCGGCTTCTTATGCCGAACTTTATGGCGGTGCGGCAAATAGTGCTGATGCTGCTATGAGTATTAACGAAGCGATAACCCTTGCGGGTACAATGCTTTCCTGCCTTCCCATACTTATAATGTTTATAATACTGCAAAATCAGTTTGTTGAAAGTATAGCAAAAACCGGTATCACCGGCGAATAAAGGAGAAAAGTAATGGCAGTTTTAATAGCCGAGTGGCCTCATAGGCCAAATGTTGATTTCAGAAACCCTTCTGCAATTGACACTTTTGATAAGGGTAAAAAAAGATTTCGTTTTACCTTTAGCGTAAGAAAAAAGATTACTATGTATATATCTTTCCCTAAAGACGGTGGTGTGCGTATCCATAACGGAAAAAGGGGAATGTTTGAACCTGATGACCTTTGTGATATTGTTTATGAACAATTAGACGGTAACACCCTTAAAATGACAGGTAACGGTACTTCGGCGGTGCTCAGCTATCTTTGGGATAAGTGGTCAATTTCTATTTATGACCGTAAAGGTGAACTTAAAAACATAATAAGCTCTAAAGTTGGCCGTTGGGGTTACTCAAATTTCAGAGTGGGTATCAATATCGAAGAAGAACATGCACTAATGTATCTTGATTTGCCGATTTCTAAAAATGAGGAATTTTTTGGTACTGGTGAAAGGTTTAATTCTTTCTCGCAAAACGGCAAAAAGATAATGATGTGGAATGTTGATATTGGCTGTGTAAACAATACTATTCGTGATGAATATTGCGATAAACCTCAAGGTTATAAGAATATCCCATTTATCCATTCTACAAAGGGGTACAGTATATTTTTTAATACATATTTGCCGGTTGAATTTGATATAGGCAATAAACATCCCGAAAGGTTTATTACCGAAATTTACGGCGATGCTTTGGATATGTATATCTGGACCGATTCTGCCAAAGAAAGCGTAAAACAATATCATCGCCTTACAGGAACACCCTTTGTTCCGCCAAGATGGGCATTTGATTATTGGATAGGCGGAGGTTGGCCTATTTGGAACACTCCCGATTCTTCAGTTGCATTTAAAAATATTTCAAACGTGCTTGATAAGTATGAAGAAAATGGCGTAAGGGTAAGCAATGCTTATCTTGAAACCGATCCCACAGAGGAAACTTTGGGTGGGCTTCGCGACAAAGGACTTAGAACATTTATGTGGACTAATTCCTGTCTTGAAATATTTGGTGAATCAAACATTACTCTTAATGATTATCGAGTAAAGAAAGCAAGCAATCCAAAAGAGGTAATGGCATATAACTATATAGATTTCACTTCTCCCGAATCGTTAGATGTTATATGTGAAAAGTTTGATAACCTATGGGATTTGGGCGTTTGTGGTGAAATGGTGGATTTCGCCGATTCTATGCCCGAAGATGCTATTTGTTCCAATGGAAAAACAGGCACACAAATGCACAATGAATATGCCTATTGGTACGGCAAGCGTATGAATCAGGCGTTTACAGAGCGCTTGGGTAAAGATTTTGTTCTTTTCCAGCGTTCAGGTTGTGCAGGTAGCCAACATAATACCGCTTCATTCGGTGGCGATATAATTTCAGACTTTTTAGGTTTAAAGAGAACAGTTTGGCAGATTCTTTCAGCTTCCTCTTCAGGTATTTCTATCTGGGGAAGCGATACCGGTGGATTTTATATTACAGACTATCCGGTTGGAAGCAGAGAAATGGAAGAACTTTATATCCGTTGGGTACAGTTTAGTACGTTTTCTCCCTTGATGCGTGACCATTCTTGGGACGGTCATCATAATCCTTGGGCAAACGGAGAAAAGGGACTCCAAAATTTCAAGAATTATTATGCATTGAGATTATCTATTTTAGATGCGGTTTACAGTGCTGCACTAAAGAGTGAAAAATTTGGCGGTACCGTGGTTGAATCAATGGCGGTAGCCTACGGCATGTCCCCTAAAATAGATAATCAGTATATGTTCTGCGGTGATTTTCTTGTAAGACCTGTTATAGAACTTGATTCTCGTAAGGTAAAAGTAGCAATTCCTGAGAACGGTTTTTACGGTTTTTATGATGGCAAATATTATAAGAAGGGAAAAACAGAAGTAGAGGCACCCTTAATGCAGATGCCTGTATTTATTAAATCCGGTTCAGTTATACCCTTTAATTATTATAATAAAGATATTATTCCTACCTATGAAAAGGGAAATTACGAAAAGGCACTTCTTTTAACTCCGCCTGAATACAGTCGTGAGTCGGTTGTGTATTCAGAAAATAAAGAAGAACATTTTGTTTCGGAGCCTTATGATAAAGGCTTTATTGTAAAGTCAAATACCCCTTGTGACAGAAAGGTTATCATATTGCACGGTGCCTATGTTGCGGAAATTTCTTCCGATGCAGACTTTGTTTCGGTTGAAAGGGAAGAAGAAACCAATCGCACAGTTATTAGAGTGCAGACAGAATGGACAACTATAAAAGTAAGAACGCAGGTGAAGTAAATGAAGAAAATATTTAAATCTTTTGTAGTATTTTTAACGGTTTTATCACTCGTTTTTTCGTGTTGCTCATTGATGGGTTCGGCACTTACTAACGATAATCAGCATATACCTGTTGAGTGGGAGTCTCCCACTGAAATTCTCAAAGTTGAAATGCAGGAAAAAGCTTTTGTAGTATCAACAAAAACCCCAGAAGGTAAAGTTAATAATTTGTATTTCACTTTCCCTACAATGGGCGGTGTGCGTTTTAATGCAGACACAAAGGGCTTTTTTGAGCCCCAAGATACTTCTGTAATAAACTATTCGACAGATGGAGCAGCAATAGTTATGCAGGCAAATGATACAAAGGTTAAGCTTTTTACTACTGCTTCACCTTGGAGATTTGAAGTATATAATGCAGAAGACAAGATGGTTACTTGGTATGAGGCTGATAAAATTCTATTTGGTTACGATGAGGATGGTTTTTTAAGAAAGGTTAAAACTGCATCGTATGTTGATGAGTATGAAACGCTTTTTGGTTTAGGCGAGAGATTCGGTGGTTTTGTTCAGAATGGTAAAACAGTCGAAATGTGGAATGCCGATGCATTAAGCCAGTTAAAAGTTTCATACGGTGACCATAATGTTGGATATAAGAATGTACCACTACTTCATAGCAATAACGGATATACCATATTCCACAATAACAATTATTACGGAATAGTTGATGTAGGGGAAAGTAAGAAGGATGAGTGTTCATTTCAGTTTTACGGCCCCGTTCTTGATATGTTTATCTGGACAGGTAATACTACCGAAAATATTGATAAATACTGCTCTTTAACAGGTAGTTCTGTAACAGTTCCTAAATATGCTTTGTCTTATTGGGCAGGTCAATCTTCATCCATGTGGAAAAAAGACGGGGAAGATGCAGAACTTATTTTAGAAACCGTTAAGACTAATTTGCAGAAATATGATGAACTTAATACCCCTATAAAAGTGATTTTTATGGAAGGCTTGGGTTCTGACAGTAAGTACGGTATTATTCAAGATTATCTTAACCAAAAAGACACTAAGTTTTTAGGTTGGATGGATTCAAGTTTCCGTTCATTTGACGATAAGTATACTGCGCAGTATATCGCTAATTGGGTAGGGCTTACAAGTGATAAAATGCCGCTTGTTAAGTGGAATTATGCAAAACTTGCCAACTATTACGGTAATAGCGGTGAATATTATGTAGACTATTCAAATCCTTCTTCGAAATTATGGGTTAAATCCCGTCTTGAAAGGTTTATGCAAAAGCGACTTATCGGAATGATGGTCGATTATAACGATAATATCATAACGGTTGATACTTATTATCCCTATGCCGATAAGGAAGGTGCAGTAATGCACAACCTTTCTCAGTATTATTATTCAAAAAATGTGTATGAGGCATTCAATGAGTATTACGGTGAAGGTAATTTTGTAAATATAGTTCGTGCAGGTGTTGCAGGAAGTCAAAGTTACGGTGCAAACTTTGGTGGCGACCAATCAAGTACATTTATGGGACTTCAACAGTCGGTTTCGGCATTACTTTCTGCAGCAAGTTCAGGATTTAATGTTTGGGGAAGTGATATAGGTGGATTGGGTACACCTCAGGATGCTCAAAAGAACAATCCTGAATTGTATGCAAGATGGCTCCAGTTCGGTACTTTTTCACCGCTTATGCGTACTCACGGTCAGTCAAGTTGGCGTGACCCTTGGAATTATGGAAATGCAGCTGCTTCTAATGCGCTTTTCCAAAAATATTATTGGACAAGAGAAAGTATTGTAGATCTTGTGAATTCAGGTATTATAAAGGCAAATGTTGAGAATGACCCTTTGACTAAAGCTATGGTTGTGGCTTTCCCTGAAGATAAGAAGTTAGCGGCTAACAATACTCAATATATGTTCTGTGACAGTATGTTGGTTTGTCCTGTTACGGAAGATAACGTTTCTGCAGTAAAGGTACAGTTCCCTAAGGGCAGATGGGTAAATATTTGGGATGGTTCGGTTGTTTATGGTGATTGTGAGAAAACCGTAAGCGCTACTACCGATACAATTCCCGTTTACTTGCAGGCAGGTTCGGCTTTCCCATCTTTAATGGGTGAAGAATTGAAATTTGGAACAGTAAATACTCT
>JAZRZR010000091.1:0-29043 GCA_045601525.1 Acutalibacteraceae bacterium | reverse complement strand
AGGAAAGAAAGAAATACGGTCTCAAGGGCGCTCGTCGTGCACCTCAGTTCTCAAAGAGATAATCTTATATTTTTTAAAGACAACAAAAACCCCGAAACCATTACGGTTTTCGGGGTTTTCTTTATGCCTTGATTTTTGCTTTGGTGCAAACTTGGTGCAAATTATTTTAAAAGGACTATGACACACGAAATGTCATAGTCCTTTTAAAATTGTTTATATCATCATTGAATAATCAACTGCATAAACGAAGGTCTTGTGACCGAACTTTTTATCGGTAACCGTTACCTTTGTACTGTTATATGTACAACCATCAGAATCAATAATATACAAATCACTTAATGTTATGTTTTCTTTGTATGCAAACTCTTTAAGAACCTCATAAGCACCTAAAATTGCTTGGGTTGGTGTAACAGTTATTTTGTCAACTTCTTCATTTACAAAAATACCCAATCCTCGATGTACTCGTCTTGTTTCTGTGTGCGGTGGGAGATTTGCACCAACATATTGGAATCCGTCGGGAGCATCATCTTTAATAGTCATTTTGTTATCAAATGTCAATGTTCCTGAAAGTTTACCTTTATTGATTTTTCCTTTACTTGCCGCTTCTTTTAGCAATACTTCCAATTTATAAATTAATCTTTTGCCGTTTCTTTCATCCTCTTCTCGTCGTGCAGTTTTTGCTTTCTGTTCTTGTTCTTGCTCATGTTCAGCACTTGTTTTTGCAACGCGATTGATTTCATCACGTAAACTCATATAATAAACCTCCTAAATGAATTTGTAATATTATAGCACATTATTTTATTTTTTGCAATCTTCTTGAGTCATAACGATTCTTAATAGAATCATTATGACTCTTTTCTTTATACAAGACTCTTATTAATAATCATGATTATATAAGCATTATGACTCATTGTCTTTAACATAGAGTAATTAGGGTTATGAAGATTATTAAAAGAGTAAAGCATCCTTTTGATTGTTTTAGAGTTATAAGAAGATTACTTGAAATAAAAAAATTAATAACATAGATTCTAATTACAATATTTTTAATTTAAGAAGGAGGAATTAAAACAAATACACACATAAGGAAAATATATGAAGGTGGAATTACAAAAGAAACATTGACCTGATGAGGTCAAACCCGTATCACCGTTTTTAAGTGAAAGGAAATGTCCAACCAATAAACGAAACCAATAAAAAGATAGTTGCTGATAAATTTTTAATATTTTGTCTTTTCACAACAAAGACCTCCCTTTATATGCATTAAGCATATTTTATAGGGAGGTCTAAATAATAACAAAAAGCGCTTTGGCAAGTTCCTCTTGGGTAATACCTTTTCTACGGCGCAATTCTTGTAGTTTTTCGTTGAATTCCATAATAATACTCTCTTAAATATCAAAATCTATTTGGTAGTTTTGGTCTATATATATGTAGTCAAGGTCGTGCGCCTTAACGCCGCTTAAATACCTCTCATTATCCAACAAAACACCCTCCAAGGTAATGTCATCATCAAGTCGCTTTTCAATAACCGAGGCCTTTGACTTTATCTCATCGAAATGGTTTCTAATATAATTTTCACTCATTATAAGGCAACAATATTTTATGTGTTTTAGATAGTCATTCTCAAAATCTTTTGCCCAATCGAATGGAATATAACAACCCTCTACAATTAAATTTTGTTCATTTTCAATTGCAGTTTTAATCATTTCTTTCGCAATTGGCCAAAGATATGCCGTAAGTTCGGCGTCTTCGCTTAAAGGGGTGAGGGTGGTGTTTCCGCTTCTTATAAGCCCCATTTTCAAATGGTCAATTGAAATATAGGGATATTTGTGTTTTTCCATCAAGCGTTGAGCAAGTGCGGTTTTGCCTGTGTGGGAGGCGCCCGAAATTAAGATAATCATAGTTTTTCCTCGCATTACTTACTAAATAAAGTATAACACAAAAAATAAACAATTTCAATTTTGATTATATTGAAGGCTTATTATCACTTATAACTAAAAAGCGGGATTAAAATATTATTTTTTTCTATCGAAAATTTGTTGAAAAATTATCCTTTTTTATTGATTTATGGGTGATTATGAGGTATAATATATTCGGTGAAATTTTTTGTTTTGCACAAAACTATAAGGAGAGAAACATTATGACCAATAACAAGACAGTTCTTAAATGGCTTGATGAAATGAAAGATCTTCTCAAACCAGAAAAGGTTGTTTGGGTTGATGGCAGTCAAGCACAAATCGAGGAACTTCGTGCAGAGGCTGTAAAACTCGGCGAATTGGAGCAATTGAATCAGGAAGAATTGCCCGGTTGCTATTTGCACAGAACAAACCCCAACGACGTTGCTCGTGTTGAGGATAGAACATTTATCTGTACTAAGGAAAAGGAAACCGCAGGTCCCACAAACAACTGGTGCGACCCCGACGAAATGTATAAAAAACTTTATGATATTGCAAGAGATTCCTACAAGGGAAAAACCATGTATATCATTCCTTATTCAATGGGTCCGATTGGCTCACCCATTGCAAAAATCGGCGTAGAGATTACCGATTCGGTTTATGTTGTTCTTAATATGATTATTATGACAAGAGTAGGCAAAGAGGTATTTGACGTTTTGGGCGATAGCAACGATTGGGTACGCGGTTTGCACTCAAGATGCGATGTTGACCCCGAAAAGAGATACATCTGCCACTTCCCTGAGGATAACACAATTATTTCGGTTAACTCAGGTTACGGCGGTAATGTGCTTCTCGGTAAGAAGTGCTTTGCTCTTCGTATCGCTTCCTTCCAAGGTTGGAAAGAGGGCTGGATGGCTGAGCATATGCTCATTTTGGGCCTCGAAAACCCGAAGGGTGAAATTCACTATATCGCAGCTGCATTCCCGTCAGCTTGCGGCAAGACCAACCTTGCTATGCTTATTCCGCCTGAGTATCTCAAAGAAAAGGGCTACAAGGTTTGGACAGTTGGTGACGATATCGCTTGGATGAGAATCGGCGAGGACGGCAGACTTTATGCCATCAACCCCGAAAACGGCTTCTTTGGCGTTGCACCCGGTACCAACGAAAAGTCAAACTTCAACGCTTTGGCTTCAACAAAGAAAAACACCATCTTCACAAACGTTGCTCTTGACCTTAACGACAAGACTGTTTGGTGGGAAGGTCTTAATAAGAATTTACCTGAAAATGCGCTTGACTGGAAGGGCAATCCTTGGGACCCCGCAAAGTTCAACAAGGCAGACAAATCTACATGTGCTGCACACCCCAACTCAAGATTTACAGCACCTGCTGAGAACTGCCCCTGCATTTCTTCTGAATTCAATAAGGGCGCAGGCGTTCCGATTTCGGCAATCGTTTTCGGCGGCCGTCGTGCCAAGTGCACTCCCTTGGTATATCAATCAAAGAGCTGGGAGAACGGTGTATTTATCGGTTCTGCTATGGCTTCTGAAACAACTGCTGCAGCCGCAGGCGCAGTAGGTGTTGTTCGCCGTGACCCGATGGCTATGCTCCCCTTCTGTGGTTACCATATGGGCGACTACTTCAAGCATTGGCTCGAAATGGGCAAAAAACTTGGCGACAAGGCTCCCAAAATCTTCAATGTTAACTGGTTCCGCACCGATGATGAGGGCAACTTCTTATGGCCCGGCTTTGGCGACAATATGCGTGTTCTTAACTGGATTGTTGACCGTTGCGAAGGCAAGGCTGACGCTGTAGAAACCGCTATCGGTTATGTTCCGAAGCCCGAGGATATTGACCTTACCGATTTGGATATGGATATGGATACCCTTAAGGATATTCTTACCGTTGATTCAGAGGTTTGGTCTAAAGAGGCTGCTGAGATTGAGGAGCACTACAAGAAGTTTGGCGATAAATTACCTGCTGAACTTAAAGCGCAGCTTGAAAATCTTAAAAACGCACTTTAATTAAAATAAACGGAGAGGGAAACCTCTCCGTTTTTGTTACCTTGACAAGCGTATAAAAATGTTTTATACTGTTAAAGTAAAAAGATTAAAGGTGATATATATGAATAAGAAGAAAATTATTTTAATAGCGGCTATCGCTTTGGTTGTTGCGGCGGCAGTTATCATAGTGGTAAGTGTTCTTAATAAAGATAACGGCGGCATAGGTGGCTCGTCGGCTGGCGGTACATCCTCGGGCAACTCGTCATCAGGCGGAGCATCCTCGGGTGGCACTTCCTCGACGGAAAGCTACACTTCATCTGAATTAGATGAGATAATAAATTGGTGGGGCAGCGGTGCAACCCTTGAAGAAGAGGGCGACACACCGATAACATCTAAATAACAATAAAAGCGATAGGTTTTCCTATCGCTTTTTTCTATCTATAACCTTTTTTATGAGTTCAAGTAGTGATTTATAATTTATTAGCACCAAAAGAGCTATGCAGACAATTTGCAATGGCAACCAAAATTTAATTTCGAAAATCATAATAAAGCATTGCGCAGTCATGATAACCGTATTAACCAAAACCGCAATCAAAGAGAAATTCATTTCTCGGTTTAGTTTATTAAGGTGGATAGCACGAAGCAAGAAAACCAAGAAATAACTAAGCAATGTGGCGATTGCCGCACCTTGAGCGCCCCAGAGTAAAATAAACGGACCATTAAGTATAAGGTTGAGCGCCGCACCGCAAAGGGTGGTTATAAGTGATGCAACATTTTTCTTTTCGGCAAGATATATATTTCCGAGAAAAACAACAAAACAAGAAAAAACGGTGGCAAAAATAAGTGTTGGTATAAACTCCCAAGAGGGATAATAACTTATATCCAATAAAATTTTGGTGATAAGTTTTGCGGTTACAATAAAGAAACTGCCCGTCACAAAAATTGCACCTTGAAAAGATTTGAAAATCTCACTATAAAATTTAGAGTGGGACTTGTCCTTATTCTCGGTAACGGCCGAAATTTGCCAAGCATCAAGGAAAATGTTAGAAACAATGGTTAAAATGGTTGGCACCTTATAGGCCACAGCGTAAAGACCATTAGCGGCGCTACCAAGCATATAATTTACAAAATAGCGGTCCGAAACATTAACAACCCACCATAAAAGCGAGTTTGGCATCATAGGAAGTGCAAAGCGTATCATTTGGCGTGTTACTGCCTTATTGCGCTTCTTGAAACCGATATATCTGAATATATTTCCTCTAAAGCAAAGGAAAAGCACCGAGCAAAAATCGGCAAGCACAATGGCAAGCAAATAACCGAAAATGCCCATCTTTAAGGGGATAAGGAATATAAAGGTTAAAAGACAGGTTGTAAAAGTTGAAAAGATACTGTCGGCCGCAAAGAGTTTTACTTGATTATTAGAACGAACAAAAAAACTGCAAACATGGCGAAGGGCCGACATTAAAACATGAGCATAAAGAATTAAAAGATAAGGCCTTAAATCTTTTATTAGGGCGATTAAGGGGCAACAAATAAGCAGTGCGCCAAAACCCACGGCGATGGCTACAAGTCCTGTTGTAAAGACATCGGTCTTTTCATAATCGGTATCAAGACCAAAGCGAACTATAGAGTTTGTAATACCAAGCATTGCAATCGGCAGCAAAAGACTACCGCTATTTATAATAATGTCAAGCAAGCCGAACTCTGAAGTTAAGAGAGCACGGCTATAAAAGAAGACCATTATAAAGGATAGAATTTTCGAGCCAAAGGTACCAATCGCAAAAATTGCAGTGTTCTTGGCAAGGCTTGTGTACTTGTTCACTTAACACCCACCTAAAAAATACTTATAAACCACGGAATTCCGTAGGAAATAAAACTCATAATAGCGGCGGCGATAAACAGACCCGCAACTATTGCAAGGAGCGCCTTTTTGAATTTAATACCGAGCAAAGCCGCAAGTAATGCGCCGGTCCAAGCGCCTGTGCCAGGCAAGGGGATACCAACAAAAAGCATTAGTCCCCAAAACTCTCCCTTTTCAAGCTTTTCCTTTTTGGAAAGGGTTTTGCTTTCAAGCTTGTTAACTAAGGGTGAGAAAAGCTTAGTCTTTTTCATCCAGTTAAAAATGGGAATTATAAGCAAAAGAATAAAAGGTATGGGGAAAAAGTTACCAACCATACAAATAAGCAGTGCAGGAAGGTAATCAATACCCATAATAGAGGCAACGGGCAAACCACCTCGCAGCTCAACAATCGGTAACATTGAAACTAAAAATGCAACTATTTCACGGGGAAAGCCAAGACCTTGAAACCAAGAGGCAATGTTATTAGCTAATTCTGACATAGTAACTCCTAATTAAAAACTTTATAGATAATATGTATGTTTTTATAGAGAAATACCTGCGGTGATATACACCGCAGGAGTTTTTTATTCTGCTTTTATAGTTTTAATTGATAACTCGGAAAGTTGTTTTTCATCAACAGTACCGGGTGCGCCCGACATAAGTTCGCTTGAGTTTGAAACCTTGGGGAACGCGATAACATCACGCAAATTATCGGCACCGCACATAAGCATAACAAGGCGGTCAAGACCGATACCCATACCACCGTGAGGAGGAGCGCCGAAACGGAAAGCGTCGGTCAAGAAGCCGAATTTCTCGTGAGCCTCTTCATCACTTAATCCCAAAGCCGAGAACATTTTGTTTTGAAGCTCGGGGTCGGTAATACGGATAGAGCCCGAAGAAAGCTCAACGCCGTTAAGCACTAAATCGTATGCTTTTGCGAAAACCTTTTCGGGTGCGCTATCAAGATACTGCACACACTCATCAAGAGGTGATGTAAAGGGATGGTGCATTGCATCCCAGTTGCCTGTTTCCTCGTTATATTCGAAGAAGGGGAATTCGGTTATCCAAAGGAAATTATAGGTGTCAGGAATAATACCAAGGCGTTTAGCAACGGTTAAGCGCAAGGCGCCAAGCACCGAAAGAACGGTTTTCTTGCGGTCGGCACAGAAGAGCACAACGTCGCCCTTTTCGGCACTTGTAAGACGGATAATTTCCTGCATTTCTTCTTCGGTTAGGAATTTAGAGAAAGAGCAGGTCGGAACATCCTCAATCCAACGGATAAAGGCAAGACCCTTAGCGCCGATACCCTTAGCTTCCTCGGTTAATTTATCGATTTCTTTACGGGTGTAAGTATCAGCCGCACCCTTTGCATTTATTGCACGAACAGTACCGCCGTTTTTAACGGTATCGGCAAAAACGCCAAAGCCACAATTTTCCACTACCGAAGAAATATCGGTGATTTTCATATCAAAACGGGTGTCGGGCTTGTCCGAACCGTAACTTTCCATAGCCTCGGTATAGGTAAGGCGGGGAACAGGTGTGGTAATATCGGTGTTAAGCACCTCTTTGAAAAGACGCTTTATAAAGCCCTCGCCGATTGAAAGAACATCCTCCATATCCACAAACGACATCTCAAGGTCAATCTGTGTAAATTCGGGCTGACGGTCGGCACGCAAATCTTCATCACGATAGCAACGGGCGATTTGCATATAGCGGTCAAAACCTGAAACCATAAGCAGTTGCTTATACATTTGGGGTGATTGCGGCAACGCAAAGAAACTGCCCGGGTGAATACGAGAGGGAACAAGATAGTCACGAGCGCCCTCGGGTGTAGATTTAATAAGGGTGGGTGTTTCGATTTCGATGAAGCCGTTTTCATCAAAATAATCACGGGTAACCTTGGTTATCTTGTGGCGAAGCATAATGTTTTGCTGCAAGTTGCTTCTGCGCAAATCGAGAAAACGGTATTTAAGGCGCAAATCTTCCTTTGTTTCGGTGTTGGGCAAAATTTCAAAGGGTGGAGTTTGAGCACGGCCCAAAATTTTAAGTGTGGTAACCTCGATTTCGATTTCGCCTGTGGGGATTTCCTTATTAACGGCACTTCTTGCTCTAACTGTACCATCTACCATAAGCACGAACTCGCTTCTAACCTCAAAGGCTTTTGCGAAAACTGCTTTGTCGGTGGTATCATCGAAGGCAAGTTGAACAATGCCTGTGCGGTCGCGCAAATCAATGAAAATAAGGCCGCCAAGGTCGCGCTGGCGTTGAACCCAACCTGTAAGGGTAACGGTTTTGCCTATATCCTCGCTACGCAAAACACCGCAATAATGGGTGCGCTTTGCGCCGTCCATTCTATCAAGTTTCATAAAAACATCTCCTAAAAAATCGAATCCGAAAGATTATCAAAAGCCAAATCGTTCATAAGTGAATAGAATTCTTCAACGATATTTCCAAGCTCGACTTCTTTTTCGGTGCCGTTTGCCATATTTTTAATACGAATTATTCCTTTGTTAAGTTCATCATCGCCGATAACGGCGGTGAACTTGGCACCTAATTTATTGGCGTATTTCATTTGGGGCTTAAGACCTCGGCCCGAAATATCCGAAAGGGCTTCAAAACCCTCTCGCCTTAACAAAGCACAAAGACGGGTTGCCTCAATGCTTGCGGCCTCGCCCAAACCGGCAAAGTAAATATCACAGGTGGTTTTATCAGGAAAGGGAGTTTCTTGGGCTTCCATAACCATCATAATTCGCTCAAGACCCATAGCGAAACCTACCGATTGCACGGCGGGTCCGCCAAGTTGCGCGATAAGGCCATCATATCGACCACCGCCGCAAATTGTTGATTGAGCGCCGATGTCACCTGATACAAATTCAAAAACGGTTTTTGTATAATAGTCAAGCCCACGCACAATACGGGGGTTAACGGTATATTTAATTTCGGCGGCATCAAGGTGTGCCTTTAGAGTTTCAAAGTGCTCTTTACACTCATCACACAAAAAATCAAGCACAACGGGTGCGTCTTTTGCAACATCCTTGCAAACGGGCGACTTACAGTCAAGTATGCGCAAGGGGTTGCGGTCAAGACGCTCATTACAGGTGCCGCAAAGTGTGTCTGTGTTGGCGGCAAAATACGCCTTTAATGCCTTTGTATATTCGGCACGGCAAACGGGACAACCGATTGAATTGATTTCGAGCGAGAAATCAATTAGACCCAAATCGGTAAGCACTTGATTTGCAAGGCTAATGGTTTCGGCATCGGCAGCAGCCGTTGCGGCGCCTATACACTCGGTGCCGAATTGATGGAATTCGCGAAGCCTTCCTGCCTGCGGTTTTTCATAGCGGTAGCAACCGCCGATATAACAAGCCTTAACGGGTAAAACGCCGTTTGTAAGGCCGTTTTCAATAGCACTTCTTACAACACCTGCGGTGAATTCGGGGCGAAGAGTTATACTGCGGCCGCCCTTATCCTCGAATGTGTACATTTCCTTTTGCACCACATCAGTAGTGTCTCCCACGCCGCGTGAAAAAACCTCGGTGTGTTCAAAAACAGGGATACGAATTTCCTTGTATCCGTAAAGGGACGCAGTATTAAGCAAGGTTTGTTCTAAAAATTGCCATTTATAACTGTCTTCAGGCAAAACATCGTTGGTACCCTTGACAGCCTTTATAATTTCAGCCATATTTATCTCTCTTTCAAAGGTCACAAATCCAGCCAAACGGCTGGATTAGGAATTTAGTTTTTATGCATATATTCGCGCCAATCAAGGTCACCGCGTTCAAGACCGTGGATAAGCATTTCAGCGGTGGCAATATTGGTGGCAAATGGGATATTATGAACATCGCAAAGGCTTAAAAGCACCTTTTCGTCGGGCTCGGTGGGTTTTGCAGTAAGAGGGTCACGGAAGAAGAGCAAAAGGTCAACCTCATCACAGCTGATGCGTGAAGCAATCTGCTGTTCACCGCCCTGAGCACCGCCTAAAAACTTAACTATCTTAAGGCCTGTATTTTCCGAAACAAGCTTGCCCGTAGTACCTGTGGCAAGCAGGGTGTGCTTGCTTAAAATTCCGCAATAGGCAATACAAAATTGCACCATCAATTCTTTTTTTGCGTCGTGTGCGATTATTGCTATGTTCATTTAATACACTCCTTGAAAAATTAAAATTATCACCAATTATAATATCATAATATATAGGTATTTGTCAATTATTCGAGCACCTCGTATGGCAAAACATTTTTATCGATACTGCTTGTACCAAAGAAATACTCATCAAGCACCTGACGGGCTACCGATGTGGCCGAAAAAGTAGAGTTGGCGTGCTCAAGCACAAGGGAAACTACGATTTCGGGGTTGTCGTATGGTGCAAAGGCAATAAATACGCTATGCTCGGCTCCCTTTGTTGCTTGAGCCGTACCTGTTTTACCGCCTATTTGTATCGGGTAATCTGAAAATACGGTACTACCTGTACCGTCGGTAGTAACCGAGAGCATACCCTCTTTAACTGCCGATAAAATATTATCCTCAATATAGTTTTCTTTAAGGGGGGAGGGCTTAAGTTCGAAGAAGGTTTCGTTTTTATCGGGAGAAACAATACCGTCAATAAGGGTTGCTTTATATCTTGTGCCGCCGTTCGCAACGGTTGCGGTGTAACTTGCCAATTGTAACGGGGTGAAGGCATTAAGTTGACCGATAGCCACCTGAATAGTGTTACCCGAATCGCTTTCAAATTCAACGAGTAAGCCACTACTATCGTTGATTTCAACCCCCGTTTTAACACCGAGGCCATAGTCCTTAAAATATTGATTTAATGAGTTGATGCCAATTCTTCGGCCAAGTTCATAGAAGAAATAGTTGCAAGAACGGGCAAGAGCGGCATTTAACATCATATCACCGTGGTAGTGCATACATTCAGGCTGATAGTCAGCAAAATATTTATATGTTCTAACACACTTGATAATTTCGCCCGCATTGTATTTGCCGTTTTGCATAGCGGCAATAGCAACAAGCGGTTTTACGGTTGAGCCAATCGGATAAATGCCTTGGAAGGCACGGTCAAGCAATGGGGTGTATTTGGTATCTGAAACCAAAGCATCATATTCTTGGGATAGGGTGTTAAGGTCGTAGGACGGGTAGTTGGCCGAGGCTAAAATTCCGCCCGTTGCAACATCCATAACAACTAATGCGCCGCCGGTAACTCCGTTGCCTTGTGACTGTAAATCCGTAATGGTGGTTTGAAGTGAGTTTTGAGCTGCAAGTTGAAGGCTTTTATCGAGGGTGAGCATAACTGTTTTGCCTTGAATGGGCTCCTTTGTAACCTCGCTCGATAAAATATTGCCGTGGCTATCAATCTTATAGGTTATTTCTCCATCAATGCCGTGCAAATACTCTTCTGCCCAAGCCTCAATACCACTTTTACCAATCTTATCGTTATAGGAATAACCCTTATCACGATATTCCTCCCATTCTTCCTCATAAATAGGACCTATCTTGCCTATAAGGTGAGGAGCGAGGGTGGAAACGGTATATTCTCGGTAAGGCGTAATTTCTATGGTAACACCGCTTAAAATCATATGGGTTTCACTGATTTTTAGCATTAAGGCAGAACCGACATCTTCGGCAAAGGTATAAGGATAAGAAATGCCAAAACCCGCACTGTCCATAGAATAACGCACACCCATAATTTTGCGTGCCAAAGAATCGTCAAAGGCTTCAAGTTGATATTTTTCAACAAGCCTTAAGAAACAGTCGTTAGCGGTGGCGTAATCGGCAAGCCCTAAAAATTTAATGAGTTTAGCACGGGCGGCGTTGTTTCCCTCAAATTCGGGAACACCCGATTTTGTGATAGGTAAATTGTCAACATATTCGTCGCCATATTCCTCACAAAGAGAAATAAGATTTTTAAGAAGTGAATTTATATTCTTTTTATCGAGATATGCGCTGTTAAGCACAACATCGTAGCCATCTCGGTTAACGGCAATTTTCCTGCCGTTGCAATCCAGAATTTCACCACGCGCGGCCGGAATAGAGGCGGTACGAGTGGTAATTCCCGAGGCTCCCGCATTGTACTTTTCTCGGTTTACAAGTTGGATAGAGAAAAGCCTAAAGGAATATATGAATATAGTAAGAGCAAGCAAGACCGACAAAACAGTAACATAAGGGTGTCGGTTTTTCTTAAAGGGCATTTTCTCACATCCTTTCAAAAGGTTAAAAATCAGTTAATCTTATTTATAAGTTTGCCTAAAAAATAAAATGGAATAATAAACAAAGCCGAATAAACTGCGCTTGGTACAGCGTAAAAGAGCAAAAGTTCAAAACTATCGGGCGTATCACTTAAAAAGGAAATTAGCCAATCGGCAAAGAAATACACACTGGCACATAACAGGGAAAGAGCCGATATTGAAAAAATATTTTTGTTTACATAGAACTTAACCAAAACCCCAACCAAAAAACCTATAAGGGCCAATAAAACCATATTAAAGCCCGAGGGTTGAGAGGAAACAGCATCACAAAACAAACCACTTATAAGGCCGGAAACAAATCCAAGCCAAGCGTTATAATAAAATGCCACACAAACAACTGCCGCCACAAACAAAAAAGGTATGGCGTTGCCTATTCTTAAAAAAGAAGAGGGGGTGTAGGTAAGAAAAAACAAAAGCACAAAAAGCGCAGCATAACAAGCGCCTTGCAATGTAACAACCCTTTTTGTCATTACTTTTCCTCCGCTTTTATTTGGGTTTTACCGTCAAAATCGGTAAGCACCATAACGCCTCTTAACTCACTCACATCTACAAAGGGCTCAAGTTCAGCAAAGAGGGAGGTGTTGTATTTTTCCTGTGAAATGTTTACGATTTTTCCAATAAGCAAGCCCGAGGGGAAAACACCGCTACCCGAGGTAACAATATAGTCGCCGATAGCAACGCTTGAGGAGCGCTGTATGTTGTACATACGAGTGTGACCCTTTTCAGCAAAATCAAGGGTGCCCCCAACAACGCCGGCGTCTCCGGTTCTCGAGTCAACTGCACCGATTGAAATACCACTTGAAAGCAAGGTGGTAACCTTGCTCGTAGTAAGTCCAACCTCACTTACATAGCCCACAAGTCCTCCGCTTGTAATAACGGGGTCAAAGGCACTAACGCCCGAAAGTGAGCCAGCATCAATGGTGAAGGCTTCAAATTTATCTGTCGAGTCCCTTGAAATTACCGTAGCATCGCAAAAGGTGTAATCGGGATGAGCATCTTTAATTTCAAGATAATCTTTATAAAACTCGTTTTCCGCCTTGATTTTTTCATATTCGGCAACAGTGTTGTTAAGAGAATTGATTTGCTCTTTAAGTTGGTTGTTTTCTAAAATCAAGGTACTGTTATCCGAAATTTTCTTGCCGAAATCTTTTATGCCGTTGGAAACAGAGGTAACCATTTTTTGAAAAGGCGCAACAAGGGCACCCACAATGCTTGATTGGGGTGCAATAGCGTTGCCTGCAAGCCGTGCAATAATCGAAATAACGATAAGTATTGCTAAAATGCCGGCTCCTATTTTGAATTGTCGGCTCTTAAAGAAGAAACGCATTTATATCACCTATCTGAATCTTTTTCCTCGTTTGAAAACATAATTATCAAAGGCACCGCCCGATTCAAGTCTTTTTGCGGTACCCAAAACAACACAGTCAAGCGGGTTGTTGGCTACCGTTACGGGAATACCTATTTCGTCGGCTATAAGTTGGTCAATACCTCTAAGCAAGGCACCGCCGCCAGTAAGTGTTATGCCACGGTCAACAATATCGGCGGCAAGTTCAGGTGGGGTGTTTTCAAGGGTGTTGCGTACTGCCGCTACGATTTGTGAAACCGGGTCGGCAAGTGCTTTACGCACTTCTTTAGCCGAGATAACAACATTTTTTGGTAGGCCATCAACAAGATTTCGGCCCTTAATTTCACGGCTTTCCTCATTTTCATAAGGGAGAGCCGAGCCTATTTCAATCTTAATGCGTTCGGCGGTGCGTTCACCGATAAGTAAATTATGTTTTTTGCGGATATAGTTGATTATTGCTTCATCAAAATCATCACCCGCAACACGAATAGACTGTGCGGTAACTATATCACCAAGAGAAACAACGGCGACTTCGCTTGTACCGCCGCCGATATCAACAACCATATGACCTGCCGCATCCTTTACGGGAAGGCCTGCGCCAACCGCCGCCGCCATAGGCTCCTCAATCAAATCAACCTCGGTAGCACCTGCAAGTTTTACGGCGTCATATACCGCACGGCTTTCAACCTCGGTAACACCTGCGGGTATACATATTACAACACGCACACGTGAAAACATCGAGCCGCGAAGAGCCTGCTTTATAAATCTTTTAAGCATAGCGGCAGTAACATCAAAGTCGGCAATAACGCCGTCTTTAATGGGGCGCACCGCAATTATTGAGCCGGGAGTACGGCCTATCATTTCTTTAGCCTCGCTGCCCACCGCCCTTACTGCGTCGTTGCGAACATCATAAGCCACAACCGAGGGCTCTCGCATAATTATTCCCTTGTCCTTTACGCACACAAGGGTGTTTGCTGTTCCTAAATCAATACCGATATCTCTTGTAAACATATTTTATCTCCTATTTTTTCGGAATTATAAATTCAACCGCGCGTGGAATATTTGTTATTTTGGTTTCATCAAAACCTACGGCATGTTCACCGTCGAGGGTCCAGTCAAGCGGCAGGGCTGAGCGTACAGAAATGTGTTTTCCTGTGTAAAGGTGTATCCTTTTTTTGTCAAATGAGCGCTTGCCGATGGCCTCTATAACCTCTTGTAGTTCGGCGAGGGTGTCTATATTTTCAATTAGCAAAACCTCGAAAAGTCCGTCATCGAACTTGACTTTTTCTTTATCAAGCTTGATTATACCTCCCATTGAAAGAGAGTTTGAAACCGAGCCGAAAAGAAAGTCGCCTTTAACCGTTTTACCATCAATGCAAAGCTCAAGACTTATAGGCTTTATTTGTGAAAGACTTTTTACACCCTCAAAGAAATATGCCGCCTGCCCCCAAGCGTTTTTAACCTCTTGAGGCGCCGAATAGGAAGCCGAGGTAAAGGCTCCAAAGGATGCGGTGTAAACGAAATATTTATCATCAAACTGCCCTATATCAAGAGCAAGCCGTTTACCGTTTAGGATATCTTGGGCCGCTTGTTTTACATCCTTTGAAATGCCAAGACTGGTTGACCACTCGTTGAGCGTGCCGAGGGGGATATATCCAAGCGGAAAGGGTTTGGGGTTTTGCATAAGGCCCGTTATAACCTCGTTTAAGGTGCCGTCCCCTCCGCAACAAACCACAATATCATAGTCACTTGTAATCTTTTCAGCAACCTTTGTGGCATCACCGCGACAGGCCGTAATATATGTAGTTACAAGGTAGCCGTTTCGGTTAAATATATCGGTGATTGTCATAAGGCGTGATTTTATATAGCCTCGCCCTGATTTGGGGTTAGCGATTAAAAACAGTTTTTTATTCAACATCCGGATACCTCCTTGTTTGTTTATTCCTTAAGGTCTATTGAGTATGTAGCATAGGCATTAAGGTCGCTTTTTGCTATACAATTATTTTCGAATTCATATATCGCTTGAGCGCCAACCATAGCGGCGTTATCTCCGCAAAGTGAAAGGGGTGGAAAGTATAACTTATAACCGAGAGCACCACACTCTTTTTCAAGCCTTGCACGAAGTTCGCTATTGGCCGAAACACCGCCTGCAACCGCAATTTTAGTGTAAGAAAATTCCTTGGCGGCTGAAAGGGTTGCATCGATTAAAATATCGCAAACCTTTTTCCTAAGCGTTGCTGCAAAAACGGGAATATCTATTTTTTCACCCTTTTGCTCTGCATTGTGAAGGGTATTTATAACGGCCGTTTTAAGACCTGAAAAACTAAAATCATATTTATTGTCGATTTTAGGTGTGGGCAGAGGGTATTTAACGGGGTCGGCAATAGTGGCAATCTTATCGAGATTAACACCACCGGGGTAGTTGAGCCCCATACAGCGTGCCGCTTTGTCAAGACATTCGCCCGCCGCATCATCACGGGTTTGGCCGATTATATTAAATTCGGTATAACCTTTAACCTCACACAAAATGGTGTTGCCGCCCGAAACTAAAAGGCATAAAAAGGGAGGCTCTAATTCGGGGTGGGCAATATAGTTTGCCGCAATATGCGAGCGTAGGTGATGCACTGGGATAAGGGGAACGCCAAGTCTCATAGCAAGACCCTTAGCATAGTTCACCCCAACCAAAAGGGAACCTATAAGCCCCGGTGCAAAGGTCACCGCAACGGCTTCAATATCCTCAAAGGAAATGTTGGCATCATTAACTGCTTTTTCTACCACCAAACTTATATTTTCACAGTGGCGGCGTGAAGCAATTTCAGGAACAACGCCACCGTATTTTATATGTTCTTCAATTTGAGTATTAACAACATTTGAAAGCACCTGTCTGCCCTTAACTACTGCTGCGGCAGTTTCATCACATGATGATTCAATGCTTAAAATAATCATCTTAAAACCTCTTTGTCATAATAACTGCATCCTCTTTAGGAGAGGTGTAAAAATCTTTCCTTGTGCCCGCCGCCTCGTAACCGTTTTTGGTATAAAGCCTTATCGCATCCTTGTTGCTTTGCCTTACCTCAAGGGATATAAAGGATAATTTTTTCTCTATTGCCAATTTATCAAGGCGGCACATAAGGCGGTCAGCAATACCCATTTTACGAAACTCGGGCAAAATAGCAACATTGGTAATGTAGCCCTCATCGAGAACGGTATCAATACCGCAATAGCCAATGCATTTGTTGTCCTTAACGGCCACAAAAAAGGAAGTGCCGTTTTGGTGGGACTCAAGTATAGCCTTGCTCGACCAAGGAGAAGAAAAACAAGCCTCTTCTATTTTAGCAATATCCTCTGTGAAGAAAGGCTCAAAGTCCTTGATTTCTACATTTGCAAAAATTTTATCAATAATTTCGGTGATTTCATCTCGGCAAGCCCTGTAAACCTCGATATCTTGGCCAAAGGGGTCGGCAATACCATGACCTAAAAGCCGTAACTTATATTTTTGAGTAATGAGCGGGGCAAGGGCGGAATAATGGGATGTGCCAATACAATAAATGCGGTCAGCCCAGTCGATATGATAACTTGTGATGGGAGAGGAGATGTGGGAAGAAACATCAATTCCGATTTCCTTCATCACCTGTGTTGAATATTCACTTGCTCTATCTCCAAAGGCCGCAACCCCTGCGCTCTTAACCGAAATGTCTTTTAAGTTTTTACTCTTTAGATACCACTCGGCCATAGGGCTTCTACAGGTGTTGCCCGTGCAAACAAAAAGTACGTTCATAATCAATCTTTTGCCTCAAACCAGGTTTTGCCGCTATGTGCATCAACAGTAAGGGCTACCTTAAGTGATGCGGCGGCGCTCATTTCTTGCTCTAAAATTTTACAAACAGTGTCGCACAAATCTTCACGGCATTCAACGATAAGCTCATCGTGCACCTGAAGAATAAGGCGTGCGTCGAGCTTTTCTTTCTTTAACCTATCATTAACCTTTATCATAGCAATCTTAATAATGTCGGCAGCACTGCCTTGAATGGGGGCGTTTCTTGCAACTCGCTCGCCAAAGGCACGAAGCATTCCGTTAGAGGAGGAAAGCTCGGGCAAATAACGGCGGCGACCGAAAAGGGTTGTAACATAACCGTCAACCTTAGCCTTTTCTATAATATCCTGCATATAACGGTCAACCTGAGGATAGGTTCTAAGATAACTCTTTATATAATCACCGGCTTCGGCACGGGAAACCCCGATATCCTTAGCGAGAGAGAATGCGCCTATTCCGTAAACAATGCCAAAGTTTACCGCTTTTGCACGAGAACGCATAAGGGGAGTAACCATATCAATCGGCATACGGAAAGCCTCGGAGGCGGTAAGCGTGTGTATATCAATGCCCGAGTTAAAGGCATTTATCATAGCAGTATCATCGCTTATATGGGCAAGTACACGCAGTTCAATCTGGCTATAGTCGGCATCGCATAAGCAGTAACCATCTTTGGCAATGAAATATTTGCGAAGCCGTTTGCCCTCCTCTTGCCTTACAGGAATGTTTTGCAAATTTGGCTCAAGAGATGAAATTCTACCCGTTCTTGTTTCGGTTTGATTAAAGGTAGAGTGTATTTTACCGTCAGCCTGAACGGCGGCACAAAGGCCGTCGCAATAGGTTGATTTTAATTTCGTAAGACTTCTGTATTCGAGCAAAAGGGATACGGCAGGATGCTCGTTTTTTAGCTCCTCAAGCACTTCGGCGGAGGTGCTGTAACCGCTTTTGGTTTTCTTTTTTGCGGGAAGCCCTAATTTTTCAAACAAAGCAACACCCAACTGCTTGGGAGAATTGAGATTAAACTCAAAGCCTGTATATTCAAAAATCTGGGCTTCTATTTTTTTAATACGTTCGCCTAATTCTTCACCAAAGGAGGCAATGCCGTCATAGTCAATCAAAAAGCCGTTAAGCTCCATTTCGCCAAGCACCGCCGCCAAGGGCAATTCGATTTGGCTGAGTAGGTCAGCCTCGCCGCTTTCCTCTAAAATCTTTGAAAGTGCATCGCAAAGAGAGGAGTGCAAAAGGGTGTTTTCAACAGCAAGATAACTATCCCCCTCTATGTTAGGTAAGGTAGCGCCGTATTCTTGGAAAAGACGGCTAAGCTCGTAGGAAGAGGCAGAAGGACTTGCGAGATAGCCTGCAAGCAGACTGTCAAAAACAATACCGTTGAGGCGAATTTCGTTTTGGGCACAAAATTTATAAAGACTTTTATAGTCGTAAACACGCTTTTTGGTGTTGCTTTCTAAAATCGAAAGTATTCTTTCTCTATCGTTTTCAAGGTTGTAGATGGCCACGGTGTTTTTGGTAGCAAACCCAAAAAGGCCTGCATCAAGTTCACAGTAAATATCAATTAAATCGGGATTTTTCTCAAGGCTACCGAGTTTTACCGAGAGGTCACTCTTTTGAGGCTCTTCAAAGGCGGCATCAGCCGAAAGACCCATATGTTCCATAAGCTTAAAAAATTCAAGCTTTGTCATAAGACGGCAAACCTCAGCATCGTTTCTGGCCCCCGTTGCATAATGGGTAAAATCAGTATCAATTGGAACTTCACAGTTGATTGAGCCGAGCCAACGGCTTAAAAACGCATTGTCCCTACCTACCGCAAGTTTTGAACGCAGGGTATCCTTTATATCAAGGGTGTCGAGGTTTTCGTAAATATAATCAAGACTGCCAAAACGGCAAATTAAATCGGTGGCGGTTTTTTCGCCTACGCCCGCAACACCGGGAATATTATCCGAGGAGTCACCCATAAGGGCCTTTAGGTCAATAAGTCGGTCAGGATGCATACCGTACTTTTCGGCAACGGCTTCAGGAGTGTAGTTTGTCATTTCAGGGCGGCCCATCTTAGTTGCGGTAAGCAAAACCCTTGTGTTTTTGGAAACGAGCTGTAAAGCATCACGGTCACCTGTTGCAATAACACATTCGTGTTCGTTTTGTTCAGCCGTTTTAGCGAGGGTGCCAAGGATATCGTCAGCCTCATATCCCACAAGCTCAACGGGGTGATAGCCCATAAGGCTAAGCCACTCTTTAAGAATGGGGATTTGCTCGCGAAGCTCGGGCGGCATACCTTTGCGGCCTGCCTTGTATTCGGAATATTTTTCGTGCCTGAAGGTAGGCGCGTGCACGTCAAAAGCAACCGCGACACCATCGGGTTGTTCCATCTCAATCAAACGGTTGAGGATATTTATAAAACCGTAAATGCCGTTGGTATAGTGACCGTCCTTCGTGGTAAGCAATTTAATGCCGTAAAAGGCGCGGTTTATTATGCTGTTGCCATCAAGCACCAAAAGTTTCATAAAGCGACACTACTCCAAAATAATAATATAAATATATTATAACAATAATTTGTTAATTTGTCACTATAATATTTAAGAAATTTGACAAAAGCAAAAAAACACAATATAATTGTTACTATGAAAATAGGAAAAATTGAACTGAAGGGCTATGCAGCATTAGCCCCTATGGCAGGTGTTGCCGATAGGGCGATGCGGGAAATATGTATTGAAAACGGTGCCGCCTATACCGTAGGAGAGCTTACAAGCAGTAAGGGTGTAAGCCTCGGGGACAGGAAATCGGGCGGTTATTTGTTATGCTCTAAAAAGGAAAAGCCGATGGCTTCACAGCTTTTTGGGTGTGAACCCGAAATTATGGCTGATGCCGCAAAAACCGCGGCAACTTTTTGCCCTGATTTTATAGATGTAAATATGGGTTGTCCTGCACCCAAGGTGGCGGGAAACGGGGGCGGAAGCGCCTTGCTTAAGAACCCTGCACTTGCCGAAAAAATAGTAAGGGCGATGGTTGATGCAGTCGAACTGCCTGTTACTGTCAAGATTCGAACAGGTTGGGATAGCGAACATATAAACGCTGTGGAAATTGCAAAAAGGGTGGAGGCGGCAGGTGCGGCCGCTGTAACGGTGCACGGCAGAACAAAGGCTCAAATGTATGCTCCTGGTATTGATTATAAAACGATCGCCGAAGTTAAAAAGGCTGTGAAAATTCCCGTTATTGCAAACGGGGATATAACAGACGGTAAAAGTGCTAAGTTTATGTATGAGGCCACAGGGGCGGACTTTGTTATGGTAGGCCGTGCGGCAATGGGAAACCCTTTTGTTTTCAAGAGCATTAATGCCTATATGCAAAAAGGTGAAATTTTAGAGGAAACTCCTCTTGAAAAGCGTTTGGATACCTTGCTTAATCAGGTAAAGCTGATGATAGAATATAAGGGCGAATATGTTGCACTTATGGAATCTCGCAAGCATACGGCGTGGTATCTAAAGGGATTGCGCGGCGCTGCGGCACTCAGACGGCTTTGCGGTGAAATAAATTCGTATAAAGACATTGTGGAAATTTGTGAAAAGGCACTTGAGAATAATCGAGAATTATGATATATTTAATAGGAACAAATGAAAAGAGGTTATAAAAATGTCCGGACATTCCAAATGGAACAATATTAAAAGAAAAAAGGAAAAAACCGATGCTGCAAAGGCAAAAATCTTTACCAAAATGGGTAGAGAGATAGCCGTTATTGTAAAACAGGGTGGTCCAAACCCTGCCGAGAACAGCAAACTAAAGGATGCTATTGCAAAGGCAAAGGCTGCCAATGTGCCTAATGAAAATATAGAGCGTATCATTAAGAAAGCGGCCGGCGATACCGAGGCTACAAACTATGAGGAACTCATTTATGAGGGCTATGGTCCGAGCGGTGTTGCCGTAATAGTTGAAACACTTACTGATAACCGCAACCGCACCGCAGGTGAGGTTAGGCACTATTTTGATAAGTGCGGAGGTAATATGGGCCAGTCGGGTTCGGTTATGTTTATGTTTGACCGCCGCGGTCAGATAGTAATCGAGGCCGAGGGTATTGATGAGGATAAGGTAATGGAGGATGCTCTTGAGGCAGGCGCGGCCGACATTAGCTTTGAGGAGGATGTAATCGAAATCGATACCGAGCCTAACGATTTAGGCGCCGTTCGCGATGCGCTTGAGGAAAAGGGCTACGCTTTTCTTTCGGCCGAGGTGGCTTATGTTCCCCAAACCATGACGGCACTCGAGGACGAAGAAGCAATAACAAAAATGGAAAAGCTTATAGATATGCTTGAGGATAACGATGATGTTCAAGCAGTATGGCATAACTGGGATATGCCCGAAGCTTAAAAAAGAATTAAGAGATACCTGACAGATTTTGTCTGTCAGGTATTTTTTTGTTCTTGTCCGCATAGCATTTAGTGGAGATGGTAAAGTTGTCCCAATGCTTTGATAGTGCTCTGTATTGTTTTAGCGAGAAAATTGCCCTGCCGCTAAGGAATTTGTCTTCTACGGACAAGGCCGAAATTACTGAAATAAGACTGAGGTCCTCGGCCCCGTTAGCCGTTACTAAGGGCGGTAAAACCTTTTATATAAGCCAAAACTTCACCCTTACCGATAAGGCGGAAAGGGGGGCTATAACGGTTTATCAAAGGGATGTTTTTGATACTGTGAGGGTAATTGCCAACAATTCGGTATATGCCCATACAAAAAGCTTAAACGAGGGCTTTTTGCCGATGAAATTCGGTCATAGAGCAGGGGTAACGGGTAATTTTTCAGGAGAAAATTTGTGCGAATTTTATTCGCTTAATATTCGTGTGGCAAGGCAAATTACCGACTGTGCTTTGCCGTTTTTACCCTTGACACGAGAGGGCGGACTTTTGTTTACAGGACCTCCGTCAAGCGGTAAAACGACGATGCTTAGGGATACGGTAAGGCTGTTGTCAGAGAGGGGGGGAAGGGTTGCGGTTATTGATACAAGGGGTGAGATTTCTGCCTTTTGTTCGGGCGTTATATATAACGATTTGGGGCCTTGTGCCGATGTTCTTTACGGAATAAGTAAGGCGCGCGGAATAGAGATAGCTCTTCGCACTCTTTCACCTGATTTTATTGCCTTTGATGAGATAGGAAGTAAGGAAGAATTAAACGGCGTGAGAGATTGTTTTAATGCGGGTTGTAAAATAATCGCCACCGCTCATATGGAAAACGGCGAGGAACTTTGCTCGCGTCCTATAATAAAAGATTTGCTCTCAACAGGCAGCATAAAAAACGCTGTTATGTTAGGAGAAAAGATAAAAACCAAAAATATTAAGGTGTGAAAAAGTATGGTTTTAATTAAAGCTTTCGGTGTTATTCTTATAATTCTTTCAACTACTGTTTATGGAATATTTTTAGCTAACAAGCTGAATTTCAGACTTCGTGATATAGCTTGGTATTGTGGCGCCTTGCAAAGCGTTTCCGAGCGCATAAGCTATACGGGACAGGAATTAGCAAGTATATTATCGGGTATTGCGGGTTCAGATTTTTATTACGAAATTGAGCCGCCCTTAAAAATAACGCTCAAAAAAACCGCACTCACAAAAGAAGACGAAGAACTTATAAAGGAGTTCTTTAGTGGGGCGGGTATGGCAGATAGTGTCTCGGAAAAAAGCAGGTGTGCGCTATACATAAAAGAATTATCTGTAAAAAGGGAACGGCTACAAAAAGAAACAAGCGAAAAGGGAAGACTTTATCGTCTCCTCGGCTTCTTTTGCGGTCTTGCTGTAGCAATAATAATTATTTAACGAGGGATAAAAATGGATGTAGATTTTATATTCAAGGTAGCGGCAATAGGAATAATTGTTACGGTGCTTAATCAGGTTTTGGTGCGCTCAGGCCGAGAGGAACAGGCAATGCTCACCACCTTGGCGGGACTTGTGGTGGTGCTTATGATGATTGTCAATGTAATTGCCGACCTGTTTAGTACCGTAAAGTCCCTCTTTGGACTCTAACTATGGAACTTTTTAAGATATTAGGAATTTGCTTGGTTGCCGCCGTTTTGGCGGTTGTTTTGTCGGCCTATAAAAAGGAATATTCGCTTTTTGTTGCAATTGCGGCGGGGGTTGTTGTCTTTGTTGCAACGCTTAAACAGGTGGTAGTCCCAGTTTCAAATCTTGTTAATAATTTCACCTCGCTCGGAATTAAAAGTAGTTATTTTTTGGTTGCAGTAAAGGTTTTGGCGGTGGGTCATATAACCCAGTTTGTTGCCGATTTGTGCAATGATTTTTCACAAAGCTCTTTGGCGGCAAAGGCAGAATTTGCGGGCAAAACAGCGGTATTTTTAATGGCACTGCCCTTAATAAATGATTTGTTTTCGGCGGTAGGAAGTTTGGTGAAATGATTGAAAGCAGTGAAAATATGCGTTGTGGTAATTTTAATGTGTCTTTTTCTCTCCTTTTCGGCAAACGCACAGGGGGAATACACCGAGCATTACCACCAAAGCGGACTTAGTCAGGTTTTTGAGGAATTGCCTAAAGAGGTAAAAGATTTTTTAGGTGATAAAAACCTCGATTGTTCGGATATAAATTGGTCGGACAAACTAAGCGGGGAAAGCGTGCTGTCGGGTATTTTGGGCTTCTTTAAGGACGGGCTTCGGGGCCCCGCCGTAGCCCTTTGCGAAATAATAGGGCTTCTTTTGATATCGGCGGCGGTGTCGGCTTTTTCGGTACAGTCACAAATAGGCGAAATGCTTGACTTTATAATGTCGGTAATAATAGCTTTGGTCTTGATTTATAATACATATTCGGTTATAAGTATCGCCGTTTCAGCAATTAAGTCGGCAGGGGTATTTATGCTTTCTTTCGTGCCTATTTTTGGCGGAATAGTTTTAGCATCGGGTAAGACGGCGACCTCGGTAGCAATGAGCTCGCTGCTTTTGGGGGCCGCCGAGGTAGTAGTTCAACTAACCTCCTTTGTGATACTGCCCTTTATGAGCGCTTATCTTGGGGTTGGTATTTCAGCAGGGGTATCTCCTTTGCTTAAAAATTCAGCAATAGGCCAAACCCTAAAAGGTGTTATAATGTGGGTTTTGGGCTTGGTTTTCACTTTCTTTTCAGGGCTTCTAACGGTGCAAACCACCGTTGCCGCCGCCTCTGACGGACTTGCTCTGCGAACCGCAAGATTTATGGTTACATCCTTTGTGCCTGTTGCGGGCGGTGCCTTGGGTGAGGCCATAAGCGTGATAACTTCGGCCGCTTCGGCACTTAAAAGCTCTGCAGGTATGTTTGCGGTGGTTTGTCTTGTTTTGATTATGCTGCCCGTTTTGGCACAGCTTATAATATGGCGTGCGGTAGTGGGACTCGCAACCCTTTCGGCAGGAGTTTTGGCAATCCCAAAGGCTCCCGAAATATTAAAGGCGGTTGATTCGGTTTTTGCCGTTTTGATTGGCATAATACTCTTTGTGGCGGCACTTTTTATAATTTCTTTGGCAGTTGTAGCAAAGGCGGGCGGTTAAATGAAAGGAATTTTACAAGCAATATTAGGCTTTTGCGCTGCCGCAATTTTTATTGGCGCAATTTCACTTTTAGCCCCCGCAAAAAGTATGTCCAAGCCCACAAAATATGTAATTTCTCTTGTCTTTATCGTTACAAGCGTGTCACTGTTCTCAGTAATTGGAACGCAAAAAATCACTGCATTTTCTAACAATACCCCCACCGTTCAGGGTGAGAAAATTTTATCCTATCAAACAGAGTATTTATGCGGTGCCTTGCTTAGTGACAACGGCATATCTTACGAAAAAATTTCGATAAACACTAATATCGACAAAGATGATAGCATATATATTAGCGTGATAACGGTTTACTCAAGTGCCGAGCCGTCACGGATAGAGAGAATAATCAAGGAGGCCTTTGAAACCGAAAGGGTTGAGGTGGTAAATGACTGAAAGGTTAAAGCAAATATCCGAAAAACTAAAAAAGCCCAGAACAATTATCGTTTTAGGAGTCGTTGGCATCTTTTTAATCTTTGCATCAAATTTTATACCCAAAAGCGAGGAAAAGCCAACAAAGGAAGCGACTGCCGAAACCGATATAACGGCATACACTAAGGCTTTGGAAAAGCAAACTGCAAACTTGGTTAAAAAAATAACAGGGCAAAAAAATGTAACGGTGGTGGTTACATTAGATACAGGCTACACCTATAACTATGTTGATGAAATCAAGCGTAATCAAAGCGATAAGACGGATGAAAACAGTATGGGTGAAGAACAGGAATATGTAATAATTACCGATTCTTCAGGCAATCAAAAGGCCTTGCTTGTAAATGAGCAATTGCCCGAAATCAGAGGTGTTGCGGTGGTTTACGGCGGAAAAGATTCCAAGGTTCTTAATGAAAAAATCGAAAAGGCGCTTTGTGCCGCCTTTCAAATAACAACAAAACGAATTTACATATCAGGCGAGGGAGGCCAATAAATGAAAAAAGGTAGAATTTTCGGCAAAAGTCAAATAGTATTAGCGGTTATGGTGGTGGCTCTTGGGCTTGCAATATGGTTCAATGTAAAATATTCCAATAACCAAAACAAGTTTTTGGGTCAAACCGAGTATGTGGATGCAAACCAAGCGGGAGACGCCTTGGAAACGGCAGGGGAAGGTCAGGGCGACTATTTTTCAGCCACAAGAACCGAGCGCGACAAGGAACGCGCTGACCTAAAGGCCGAGCTTGAGGAGCTTGTTAAGAGTGCAAAGGATAGTGAGGCGGCAAAGAGCGCCATTGATAAGGCGGCATCACTCTCGGCAAGACAGGCGGCCGAAAAAAACATTGAAACACTACTTAAGGCCAAAGGCTTTAGCGATGTGCTTGCGATAATCGGCGATAACGATATAAATGTTATAGTGAAAAAAGATACCCTTAACTCAAGCGAAACCATACAAATACAGGATGTTGCGTCGGCCCAAAGCGGCTATGCAGTTGATAAAATTAAAATTCTTACAGTAAAATAGTTGTGTTTCAAAAAAAATATGTTATAATAGATGTGTATAAAGGTAGAATTCTAAAACAGGAGGAACAAACAATGGATAATTTGAATATGTCCGGCGGTCTTGGAATAAATACAGATGTTGTTGAAAAAATGGTTTCGTTAGCGGCTCTTGAGGTAGAGGGTGTTGCCGCAATGTCCAAAAAGGCTTTGGATATCAGTGGTATAGTAAGCAGCGGCACAGCATTTAAGCCTGTTAAGGTTTCGGCCAAAAACGGCGCTATTGAGATTACTGTTTATATTACCGTAAAAGATGGCCTTAAGGTTAAGGAAATTGCCGAGGCTGTGCAGGTAAATGTTAAGGATAAACTCCAGGATATGACGGGTAACGCCATTACAAAGGTAAATGTTGTAATTGCCGACCTTGAGGCTAAAGCCGAATAATTTAATTTTTAAGAGCCGTGTTTTTCACGGCTCTTTATTTTTTTGTCTGTTGGTTTACATAACGCAAACAAAAATATAAATAATACCGCCTTTCTTTGACAAAAATTTCAATATAAAAGGAGTATAATCAAAATACTAAAATAAATACGGCGGTGATTTTCGTGAGATACGGAGCAAGGACAAGCACCATTAAGGTGCGCCTTTCGGCATTGAGCTTAGCCGAGGCTATGTTGCAGTATTTTATTTTGGTGGCTGTGGGATTTATTTGCACAAGGGGAAAGGTGGTAGGCAATATCTACCCCGTTGCGCTCTCTTTGATTGGAGGCTTGCCTTTCCCATCAAGCATGGTGGCGGCGGCGGGTGCGGTTTTCGGGTACTTTTTGCCCGTAGATGAAGCCTCGGCTTTTCGTTACATAATAGCATCGGTTGGGCTTGCAGCACTAAAAGGGCTTACATTCGGCACTTTCGAGAAAAGCTCAAGGCCGTTTTTTTCGGCTGGTATAACGGCTCTCGTTACCCTTTCCACAGGTATAGTAACAATAAACAGCGAAATGTTTTCTTTTGCAGGCATTTTCACCGAAACTCTTGTTGCGGCTTCGGGCGCCTATTTTATAAATAGAGGCATTACGGCAATAAAAAAGGAAACGGTAGGACTTAAAAGCGAGGAGTTAAGCTCGGCGCTGATTGCGGCTTCTTTTATTTTCACCGCCTTTTTTTGTGTCTTTTTAGGCGAGGTGTCATTAGGGAGAATTTTAGCGGTAATATTTATTTTAACTGCCGCTCGTTTCGGCTCACTGCCCGCAGGCACTATATCGGGTGTTGCTCTTGCCTTTTCGGCATTGGTTTCGGGCAACGAGGCTTCGGTAATGCTGATTTTTGCCTTTGGCGGAATGCTCGGCGGAGTTTTTTCAATGCTCGGTAAGTACGCTATGGCAATCTCGTTTTTCGCATCGAGCGTTATAGGACTTATTTTAACAAACAGCACCCATATAGCCCTCTATCTCGCCGAAAGCTTTGTGGGCGTATTTATATTTTTGCTTATTCCTAAAAGCATTGGCATAAAGGTAGGCAAGATGTTGGCTCCAATACCTACTATTGAGGCCCCAACGGGACTAAAAAAATCTCTTGTTATGAGACTTTCCTTTGCCTCAAATGCGCTTAATGATGTGTCAAACACAGTAGAGCAGGTGGCAAGCGAATTAACAAAGATAAATTCTCCTGATTTTAGCGAGGTTTTGCTTAATATTGAGCGTGAGGCCTGTAAGGGCTGTAGTCTTAGAACTCACTGTTGGGAACTTAGAAGAAACGACACGGTTTCGGCCGTAATAGACATAACCAAGGCGGTAAAAAGCGGAGAAAACGAGCTTCTTTATTTTGCACCCGAAGAGTTTAAGGGCAGGTGTTTACGCCCTACGGGCTTTGCTGAGGCTACAAATAAGCACTATCGTGATTATGCCTCAAAGATAGCGGCTGAAGGAAGACTCGAAGAGGTACGAGGCGTTGTTTCCGACCAATTTGAAGGGATTTCGCTTATGTTAAATGACTTAGCGTGTGAAATAGATTCGGGCGAGGTCTTCGATAATGCTGCCGCCGAGTCAATTGCGGCATCTCTTAAAAGCATAGATGTGCTCACTGAGGGGTGCTATTGCAAGATAGATAAGTACGGGCGGCTGAATGTTGAGATTAGAATAAAAAGCCCTAAGGGCAGTCCCGTAAACCGAATGCAAATTAAAAGACAGGTTTCGCTTTGTACTGACCGAGATTTCGACCCTCCTACCGTAACGGCATTTGGCGAGGAAACCTTGCTCTCCCTTTCGGAAAGGGCAAGACTTAAAACTGATATAGGAGTTTGCCAAATTTCCTCTTCAAAACACTCAATGTGCGGAGATGCATATAGGTATTTCCCCGATGGCAAGGGTCGGAGCGTTTTGGTGCTTAGCGACGGTATGGGAACAGGGGGTAGAGCGGCGGTTGACGGCGCAATGGCCTCGGGACTTATGAATAGACTTCTTTTAGCAGGCTTCGGGTATGATTGTTCCCTTAAAATATTAAATTCATCGATGCTTTTTAAGTCCACCGATGAATCAATGGCAACCGTTGACGTTGCGGTTATAGATTTGTTTACAGGAAAAACCGATCTATTAAAAGCGGGTGCTGCCGCCACACTTGTCAGAAGAAACGGGCGCACAGGTAAGGCCCAAAGCAACTCCTTCCCCGTCGGTATTTTAAGAGATGTTTCCTTTGATAAGGCAACAGTAAGACTAAAGGTGGGAGATATACTTTTAATGTTATCCGACGGCGCCCTTTGTGACGGCAGTGATTGGATATGCGCCGAGCTCGAAAAATGGGGTGAAGGCAGCGCCCAAGAATTAAGCGAGAGAATTTGCGAGGGCGCAAAACGGCGAAGTGACGGAACGGAAAATGACGACATAACCGTAATGGCGGCAATAATACACAAAAATAATGAATAAAGAGGAACAAAAAAAGGAGGCTATAGA
>JAZRZR010000090.1:0-25762 GCA_045601525.1 Acutalibacteraceae bacterium | reverse complement strand
TACAAGAGGTGATTTCTTTGAAATTAGGTATAGTGGGTTTGCCAAATGTGGGTAAATCAACACTTTTTAATGCGATAACAAATGCGGGTGCACAGTCAGCAAACTACCCGTTTTGCACCATTGACCCCAATGTCGGTGTCGTATCGGTGCCTGATGCCCGTCTTGATTATCTTTGTGATATCTACACAGTGGGTGAAAAAGTTCCCCCGATAGTTCCTGCGGTTATAGAGTTCGTGGATATTGCGGGTCTTGTTAAGGGAGCCTCAAAGGGTGAGGGCCTTGGCAATAAGTTTTTGGCAAATATCCGAGAGGTTGATGCAATAGTTCATGTTGTGCGTTGCTTTGAAAACGATGATATTATTCACGTTGAGGGCTCGGTTGACCCGCTTCGTGATATTGAAACCATAAATCTTGAACTTATTTTTTCGGATATGGAAATGGTTGAAAGGCGTATAGCAAAAACAACTAAAGACTTAAAGGGAAATAAATCTTTACAAGGTGAGCTTGATTTCCTAAAGGAACTTTACGGTGTCCTCGAAAGCGGAAAATCAGCTCGTACCATGGCCCTTGATGATGAAAAGCAAGAAATTTTATCAACCATCAACCTTTTAACATCGAAGCCGATTATTTACGCCGCAAACCTTTCCGAAGAAGATTTTTCAAGCGGCAATATGGATGAAAATATATATCTTAAACAGGTGGCAGAACTTGCCGCAAGTGAGGGTGCAGAGGTTCTTCCCATTTGCGCACAAATCGAGGCCGATATTGCTGATATGGAAAGCGAAGAAAAACTTATGTTTTTGGCGGATATGGGGCTTGAAAACTCGGGTCTTGACCGCTTGATTCAAAAAAGTTACACTCTATTGGGGCTTATTTCTTATCTCACAGCAGGCGAAAAAGAGGTAAGAGCCTGGACGATAAAGAACGGTCTAAAAGCACCTCAGGCAGCAGGTAAAATACATACCGATTTCGAACGCGGCTTTATCCGTGCCCAAATTATTGCATTCAATGATTTGAAGGAGTGCGGCAATATGGCAAATGCCCGAGCAAAAGGTCTTGTTCGCACCGAGGGCAAAGAATATGTTATGCAAGATGGAGATGTAGTAGAGTTTTTGTTTAATGTATAGATAAAGGGGAGGGGAAACTCTTGGCGCTTTACGATATAGCGGGACTTAAAGTGGAGCTTGATTTTGAATATTCTTTTTCAAAAAAACTTGCCGAAAACTACCTTTCGGACGAGCAGTCTTTAGCGCCCGATATTTCTATAAAGGTTACCGAGAGTGATTATGACCGCCTTAGAATGCTTCCGGGATTTGAAGAAAATAAGGATGCTTGCGAGTATGCATTGGCAGGCTCTAATTTTCATAGAAAAATATTAGATTTCAATGCGATTATGCTTCATTCCTCGGCCGTTGTCGTAGATGATAAAGCATATTTGTTTTCGGCAAAAAGCGGAACAGGAAAATCTACACATACTTCCCTTTGGCTTTCTCTTTTGGGAGAAAGAGCCTATATAATTAATGATGATAAACCCATTATCCGTTGCTTCGACGAGGGTATTTATGTTTATGGTTCGCCCTTTAGCGGAAAGAATTTTATAAACGCAAATAAACGTGCAAGGGTTGGCGCCATTTGTTTTATTGAACGCTCAAAAGAAAATTGGATAAAGCAAATAAAAACGGCAGAAATTTTGCCCTTGTTCCTTGAACAAACACCCTTAAAGCTTGATGCCGAAACGACTAAAAATATGCTTTCAGTAATCGATAATGTTCTAAGAGAAGTAAAGGTCTATAAAATGGGCTGTAATATGGACGTTTCGGCGGCAAAATTAGCCTTTGAAACAATGAGTGGGGCGGTGATGTAATGCCTGATGTAAGTATATCAGAAATGCTTCCTGTTATGGAGGAGATTTTGGCTTCTGGCGGTGAGGTTACATTCACCCCAAGGGGAAGAAGTATGTGGCCGATGCTTAGGAACGGCCTTGATACAGTAACCCTTAAGAAAACCGATAAGCCTCTCAAAAAATACGATGTGCCGCTTTATAAAAATCAAGACGGTAAATTTATTTTGCATAGGGTTATCCGCAAAAACAAAAATGGCTATGTAATGCGAGGGGATAATACCCTTACAAACGAGTACGGCATTACCGATGATATGATAATCGGTGTGCTATCAAGCTTTAGAAGCCGTGGCACAAATTACACCCCCAATAGCCTTAAATACAGGCTTTATTGTATTTTAAGGTGTAATTTTATGACAGTTTTTCTAAGGCGTACCAAAAGGAAATTTTTAAGAAATAAAAAAACCGTGGATTAACCACGGTTTTTCTTTTTGCGTTGTTATTTGTTTTTGTTGTACTCAGAAACAATCTTCTTAATTCTGTCGGCAGGGTTAAGAAGGTGGCTGATTGAGTTATCGCAGTTAAGAGTATCAACCAAAAGGGCAATGTATTTAGACATATTAACATTGCAGTACCAAGGCTTGCTTAAAAGCTCGGGCTCGTTATAAATAAGGTTTGTAGTGAACACCTTATCGATGTAGCCGTTATTGTAATACTCATCAAACTTCTCGTAGCCCTCAACAAACAAACCAAAGGTCGCAAATACAAATATACGCTTAGCTCCGCGCTTCTTAAGACGCTCAGCAATATCAAGCATACTCTCGCCCGAAGAAATCATATCGTCAACCAAAATCAAGTCCTTCCCCTTAACATCGGCACCGAGGAATTCGTGTGCTTCGATGGGGTTTTTGCCGTTGACAATTATAGAATAATTACGGCGCTTGTAGAACATACCGAGCTCAAGACCTAAAATAGAGGAGTAGTAAATACAACGACCCATACCGCCTTCGTCGGGGGAAACAATCATAGTATGGTCACGGTCAAGACTAACATCATCAACATTCTTAAGCAATGCCTTAATCATTTGATAGGTAGCTTGTACATTATCAAAGCCATCAAGCGGGATTGCGTTTTGAACTCGGGGGTCGTGTGCATCAAAGGTGATGATGTTTTTAACACCCATATTTATAAGCTCTTGAAGAGCAATAGCACAGTCAAGAGATTCTCTTTTGGTTCTGCGGTGCTGTCTGCCCTCATAGAGCATCGGCATAATAACTGTTATACGGCTTGCCTTACCACCGAAAGCGGCAATGATACGCTTTAGGTCTTGGTAATGGTCATCGGGACTCATAGGAACGGTTTGTCCGTACATTTTGTAGGTGACGCCGTGATTAAAGCAGTCACAAATTATGTAAGCGTCAAGGCCGCGAGCGGTATGCTCAAGAACACCCTTTGCCTCGCCTGAACCAAAACGCGGACAGTTAGCATTGATTACAAAGGACTCATCCTCTGTGGTGTTGCGCCATTGTTTAAGGTAGTAATCAACCTTTGCAGAAATATCCTCACAACCACGCATACTAATGATTGCTAAATCGCCGTGAGGTGTGTGCTTGAAACTAATAGAAGCCATTTTAATTCCCCCAAGATATTTTATTAACTATATAATAACACAAAACCCACAACAAAAAAAGTCTTTTTTTATAAAAAATTAAATAATAATGTAAAATTTTTAATTGATATGGAACTAAATTTTTGGTATAATTGTTTCAATAGATAAAAATGTTGGTTTTAAGGAGTGTATAATCTATGCCTAAGGTTACCTTAATTGCACATACCCCGGACCCCGAGCGCACCATTGCTTGTGCGGCAAAATTATGTTATAGTCCATCATCAATTGAAACAGTACATCAGGGGCTCACCGATGAAAAGGTGGCATCCTTTGTTGAGATGCTTTCCGAAATAGGTCACGAAAGCCCTATTGAACACGCTTCATTCACATTTGGCATCGAAGGTGTTTCCCGTGCTCTTTTGGCCCAAATTACGAGACATAGAATGGCATCCTTCTCGGTTCAAAGCCAACGCTATGTTGCCGAAAACAGTTTTGAATTTGTAACACCGCCTGAAATTGCAGCAGTGCCTGAGGCATTGGAGATTTTCAAACAGGCAATGCGTGAGGACCAAGAAAGGTATGACCAAATCACCGAAATATTAAAAGAAAAGCATAAAAAGGCCTTCTTGGCCGAGGGTAAGGATGAAAAAACTGCCGCCCGTATGGCTGAAAAAAAGGCGATAGAGGATGCTCGCTTTGTGCTTCCTAATGCTTGTGAGACCAAAATGATACTTACAATGAACTGCCGTAGTTTGCTTAATTTCTTTAGGCATCGCTGCTGTAATCGCGCTCAATGGGAAATTCAGGATGTTGCCAATCAAATGTTGGCTCTCGTAAAAGAGGTTGCGCCTGAAATTTTTAGAAAAGCAGGTCCGCCTTGTGTGTCGGGACCTTGCCCCGAGGGCAAAATGTCTTGCGGTAAGGCAAAGGAAATAAAAGAATTCTATAAAAACATGGAAATAAAGGGTAAATAAAATGGGCAAACTTATTGTAATTGAGGGGCTTGACGGTAGCGGCAAATCAACACAACTTGAGATTTTGCCTTTATCGCTTGCAAAAGATGGTATAGAATGTAAAACAGTTTCTTTTCCTAATTATGACAGTGATTCAAGCGCCCTTGTAAAAATGTATTTGGGTGGTCGGTTTGGTCAAAAGGCGGATGATGTAAATGCATTTGCCGCATCAACATTTTATGCGGTTGACCGTTATGCCTCTTATAAAACCGATTGGGGTAATTTTTATAATGACGGCGGTGTTGTTGTTGCCGGCAGATATACCACCTCAAACGCCGTGCATCAAGCCTCTAAACTTCCCAAAGAGGAGTGGGAGGCATTCCTTGGTTGGCTTTATGATTTTGAATACAATAAAATCGGTATTCCAAAACCCGATTTGGTAATATTTCTTGATATGCCAACCGAAGTTTCTCAAAAGTTATTGGCAAAGCGTTATAATGATGATGAAGCCAAAAAGGATATTCACGAAAAGGATGTTGAATACTTGGCACACTGTAGAAATTCGGCTCTTTTCACGGCTGAATTTTCGGGTTGGCAAATTATATCCTGTGCCGAAAACGGCGAGCCGAAATCTATTGAGCAAATTGCCGCTGAAATTTATAATAAGGTAAAGGAAATTCTTTAATGGTATATGTTTTTTTAGCACAAGGCTTCGAGGAGATTGAAGCCTTGTGTGTTGTAGATATGTTAAGAAGAGCAAATATTCCTTGTGAGATGGTTGCAGTTGGTGAAAAATTGGTTGTCACAGGCGCACACAATATATCGGTGGTTGCTGATATAACCGAAAAAGAAATTGCCGAAGAGGCCACTGCAGTAGTTTTGCCGGGCGGTATGCCGGGCACACTAAATCTCGAAAAAAGTTTTATTGTTAAGGAACAAATAAAGCAAACCGCACAAAAGGGCGGTTTGGTGGCGGCAATTTGCGCCGCACCCTCTATTTTAGGACATTTGGGACTTCTTAACAATAAAAACGCCACCTGTTATGATGGCTTTGAAAAGGACCTTGATGGTGCAATTGTAACCGGTTCGGCTACGGCTTGTGATGGGAATATAATAACCGCATGCGGCCCCGGTGCTGCTGTTGAATTTGGATATGAGATAATAAAATATCTAAAAGACGAGCAAATTGCAAAAGAAATTAAAATAGGTATGAAATGCCAATAGGAGTAGCGTATGGAAGGTAAGTTTGAGGGCGAGTTTTTTGAGAACACCTCTGAAATTCTTGAAGAGCCCGAGGATATTGTAAAAACCATTAAGCGAGATAGATTAAAGCGTAAAAACCGCAAGAAAAAGAAGATGATTCTAAAATCGGTAATATGGGTTACCCTGATTGTTATATTGTCGGTGGCGCTTTCGGCCGCAATAATTGTTTTTACGGGTGAATATTTCGGAATAGGTGCCTCCCGTGGCCGTGAGGTTGTGGTTGAGATTGAAAGGGGTATGAGCACCCGTCAAATCGCAACTGAACTTAAAGAGGCGGGAGCTATCAATAGTGAGATTGCCTTTAGAGTTTTTTCAAAGGTTAAGGGCTATGATGGTAAATATTCTTTTGGGGTTTATACCTTTAATAATGAAATTGGTTACGAAGGATTGGCCGAAATGCTTATGGATACGGGCGCTTCGGGCGTTTCAAAACTTGTTACAATTCCCGAAATGGCATCGGTTGACCAAATTGCCGAATTGCTTGAAGAAGCAGGAGTTTGCACAGCAAGTGATTTTAAGTATGAAATAAACTTCGGTGAGTTCGATAATTCTTTTATTAAGGATATCCCTGCAAAGATGGTTCACTATCGTTTTGAAGGCTATCTTTTCCCGGATACCTATTATTTCTATTCCTATGATTCTAAAGAATGTGCTCATTTAGCAGTTAAAAGAATGCTTGATAGAACCGAGGAAGTATTAGGCGAAGAAAAACTTAATGCAATCAAACAGTCGGGTTATACCTTGCACGAAATTCTTACAATGGCATCTATCGTAGAACTTGAGGCAAGTGGCGCACCTAATGAAATGAGTAATGTCGCACAGGTTTTTTATAATCGTTTAGATAGCAAAGAATTTGCAACTTTGGGCTCATCTCCCACAAGGAAATACCCGTATGGAAATGGCTCGTATAACACCTATGTTTGTAAAGGATTGCCGGTCGGTCCTCTTTGCAGTCCATCCCTTAAGGCGATTGAGGCGGCTATTTATCCTAACAAAAATCAAAACGCCACCTATTTTGTCACCGATAAGTCGATGAACTTTTATTACAATACAAGCCTTTCGGCACATAATTCAACAATAGCAAAATTACAAAGAGAGAATAATTGGATATATGAAGACTAATATAAAAGTACCCGAATTGCTTTGTCCGGCGGGGGACATAGTAAGACTAAAAGGCGCAGTTGATTTTGGCGCCGACGCAGTATATCTTGCAGGCGAGGAATTTGGTATGCGCACAGCGGCCTCAAATTTTGGTGAGGATGATTTGCGTGAAGGTATAAAATACGCTCACGAAAGGGGCGTGAAGGTGCATATTGCCTGCAATGTGCTGCCTCATAATGATGAAATAGCAAGATTGCCTAATTTTTTGGAACTTGTTGCCGATATGGGCGCCGATGCAATAATTGCTTCGGATATTGGCACTATGGGTCTTGTTAAGAAATATGCACCCAATGTGGATTTGCACATATCGGTGCAATCGGGTATCGTAAATTACGAAACGGCAAATGCTTTTTATGATATGGGAGCAAAACGAATTGTTTTGGCTCGTGAATTGTCTTTGGAAGAGATTGCTCAAATTAGAGCAAAAACGCCTAAAGAACTTGAAATAGAAGCCTTTGCTCACGGCGCTATGTGTGTATCTTTTTCGGCACGATGCTTGCTCTCGAGTTATATGACAGGTAGAGATGCTAATAGGGGAGATTGCGCTCAACCTTGCCGTTGGAGTTATTCTCTTATGGAAGAAAAGAGACCCGGTCAGTTCTTTGACATTACCGAAACCGACAAGGGTACATACATACTCAACGCGAATGATTTATGTATGGCCGAGCATCTTGATAAGCTTCGAGATGCGGGGGTTGACAGTATAAAAATAGAGGGCAGAGCAAAGTCACACTATTATGTTGCGGTTACCACAAACGCTTATAGAGGCGCACTTGATAGCCTAAAGGAAAGCAAGGGCGAATGGCAACTTCCCGTTTGGGTAAAGGAAGAACTCAATAAAATCAGCCACCGCAACTATTCAACAGGCTTTTTCTTTGGACGCCCCGAGAATTCTCAAACCTATGCCAATGCAGGATATGTAAGAGACTATGCAGTTGGCTGTGTGGTCGACGGCTATAAGGATGGGAAAATAATTGCTACTGTCAAAAATAAGTTTTTCAAGGGTCAGGAGTTTGATTGCTTGGAGCCAAACAGCAAGCCGTTTTTTCTAAAGGCAGATGAGCTTTACGATATAAAGGGCGAGGCCATTGAGGTGGCACCTCATCCTATGATGCAGGTGCTTATACCTTTTGAACGAGAGGTAAAAAAAGGCTCGCTTTTAAGAATAAAAGAAATATAAATTATACAAACCGCCTTTCAGGTAATAATACACCTGAAAGGCGGTTTTTTATGGGTGCTAAATTCAAAATTCATTGGAGGATTTTAACGGTATATATTTTGATTACGGCTGTGATGCTTTGCTGTGTGGCGCGAGTTTTTGTTATAAATAAAATGGATTATCAGTCGGTTTGGCGTTCTCAAAACAGTTATAAGGTGAAGATTGGCACGGCGCGAGGCACAATATTTGATTGCAATTTAACGAGAATTACAAATGCCACTAAAAGATTAGTGGCAATTGTTTCACCAACCCCGAGGGCAATAACTGCAATTAGTGGAGTTTTACAGGGAGATGAACTTGATAATGTTCTCGAAAAACTTAAAAAAGGCGAGCCGTGTGCTGTTCGGGTTGATGAAAAAATAGTTTGTGACGGGATAATTTGCAAAGAGGTTTATGAATATAATTCACCTCGTGTAACGGCGCCACAGCTAATTGGTTATTTAGATACCGAAGGACACGGTGTCTGCGGTATTGAAGAGGCTTTTGATGATACACTTTTTAGTGATAATGATATTTGTGCTTATTTTGCAGTTGATGCATCAAAAAAACTTTTGGAGGGGATAGAACCTGAGTTTGATGAATCGTCCCTTGTTCAAAATAGCGGAATTGCCCTTACAATAAATAATAATATTCAAAAAATAACAGTTGACGCTATGGAAGAGGTAAACTGCGGTGCGGCGGCAGTGATGGAGATAGGGAACGGTAAAATCAGGGCAATGGTAAGCAAGCCTACCTATGATGTGTCAAAGGTGGCCGAATATCTCGAAAGCCCCAACTCGCCATTTATGAATAGAGCAATATCGTTGTATAATGTTGGTTCGGCATTTAAGCCCTGTGTGGCGGCAGCAATACTTGAGGATAAACGATATGTCAATTATTCAACTAACTGTTTTGGAAGCACTTATATTGATGAACACCGTTTTAGATGTCATAGTTATTTAGGACACGGAAGGGTGGATTTGCAGTTAGCACTAAAGGAATCTTGTAATATATTTTTTTATACCGTATCACAGTTTTTAGGTGCTAAGGCAATAAATAATATGGCCTCAAGTCTTTCCTTTGGCAGTTCCATAGATTTGGGCGGTATTAGCACTGAAACAGGTAGTTTGCCGAGTGTCACAAAACTTGAGTCAAGTAGCACCGCTCTTGCGAATTTAAGTATCGGACAGGGCGAATTGCTTTTGTCACCCGTGGCGATTTTAACACTATATGAGGCAATTGCGAACGGCGGAGTTTATCATTTGCCGAGCATAATTGAGGGTAGTGTTAAGGACGGTGTTCTTATAAAAAAAGAACAAAATTCTCCTACAAGGGCAATGAGCGAGCATACCGCAAAAACACTTAAAAATTATTTGTATGAGGTAGTGGAAAGCGGAACAGGCAAAGAGGCAAAACCGCAATTTTGTTTTGCTGCAGGCAAAACCGCTACTGCCGAAACAGGTTGGAAAAAAGATGGAAGAACCATTCAAAATTCTTGGTTTTGTGGTTTTTTCCCTTTTGAAAATCCCAAATATGCCGTTTGTATTATGATTGAAGATTATGAGCAAGGCGGCATTACAGGCGCCCCGGTTTTTCGCAAAATAGCCGATAATATCACCCTGGCAGGCTTATAATTTGTATATTTCTATTGCAAATTTCGAATAAAAATGTTATGATTAGGTGAATAATTATATTTTATAAGGGGTGAAATTATGGCTTATAAAAAATGGTTGATAAGTGAAGTGGATAAAGCGGCGGCATCAACTCTTGCAAATGAGTGCGATACTGACCCCTTTGTTGCTCTTATTGCCGCATCACGCGGATATAATGACCCCTCGGATTTAGAACAATTTTTGTCTTATGAGCCTATATTTTCTTCACCCTATGAATTGCCCGATATGGAAGCGGCAGTGGCGGCTATACGAAACGCTATTGATAAAGGCGAGCGCATAGCCGTATATGGTGACTTTGATTGCGATGGTGTTACTGCAACTGCCGTTTTATATGATGCACTTAAAAATCTCGGCGCCGATGTGATTTACTACATACCCGATAGATTTGAAGAAGGCTATGGAATGTCGGTAGGCACGATTGATAAGTTGAGTTGTGACGGGGTAAAACTTATTGTAACCGTCGATAACGGTATTGCAAGTATTGAGGAAATTGACTATGCGAATTCCGTCGGCATAAAAACAGTTGTTACCGACCATCATTTACCCAAGGAAAAACTGCCTAACGCCCTTGCAGTTGTTAATCCACATCGAAAAGATTCGGCTGTTTCCTTTAAGGAAATAAGCGGAGTAGAGGTAGCTTATAAGCTTGCCTCGGCAGTAAGCGGATGTGAATGTGAGGAGCATTTGCACAAGTATAGTGACCTTGTTACAATCGGTCTTATTGCCGATATAATGCCCCTTGTGAACGAGAATAGGGACATGGTAAGGCAAGGGCTTTACTACATTAACAATACTTCGAAAATGGGAATTGTCGCTATGCTTAATGCGGCAGGCATTAAGAGAGGCGAGGTTACTGCTTCAAGGGTTGCTTATGGCTTGGCTCCCCGTATAAATGCGGCGGGAAGGGTAGATAATGCCGCATTGGCGGTGGAACTGCTCTTGTCAAATGATTTCCATAAAGCGTCGGCCTTGGCAGCAAGGCTTGAAGAATTTAATGCCGAACGCCATAAAACCGAAGCCGAAATTTCCAAAGCGGCTATTGAAAAAATTATCGAAAACGGCTATGAGTACGATAGGGTTATTGTCGTTGAGGGCGATAATTGGCATAAAGGTGTTGTAGGAATAGTTGCTTCAAGAATAGTTGAAAAATTCGGCAAACCAACTATCGTTTTATCAGTAGATGAAAATGGTGAGGTTTCGGGCTCGGGAAGAAGTGTCGGCAAATTTTCTCTTTATGATGCAATAGATGCTTGTAGTGAGTTTTTGGATAGATTTGGCGGTCATGCAGCGGCGGCAGGCGTAGGGTTAAGACAAGAAAATATTGAGCCTTTCCGTAAGGCTATAAATGATTATGCTAAAAATCTTGAGTATCCAATTCCTACACTAAAGATAGATTGTAAACTCAATGTTGCGGCTCTCTCGGTAGATTTAGCCGAGGCAATAAAGGTTTTAGAGCCTTACGGTATGGGAAATCCCGTACCTGTTTTTGGGCTTTTTGGTATGACGTTGCAAAGGGTCGTATCATTAAGCGGCGATAAGCATTCAAAGCTTATTTTGGCTAAAAAAGGCTCAGTAAGTGAGGTTTTAGCTTTTGGCGTTCATCCCAAGGCGGTACCCTTCTCACAGGGAGATATAATTGATGTCGCCGTTTCGGTTGATGTTTCGGAATATATGGGTAGGCGCAGTCTTTCTTTAACACTTAAGAATTGGCGCATATCGGGTCTTGATGAAGATAAATTGTTTGAAGAAATACAGTTGTACGAGAATTTTAGAGTGGGTCAATGCAATAACTATAATCCGCCTACAAGGGAAGAAATTGGCGGGATTTACCGCGATATTGCACAAAAACCGACAGCAGAATTTTTACGTCAAAGGTATATGAAAACGCTTGGCTATTTCAAAACTATGGTTTCACTTGATGTTATGGAAGAGTTAGGTCTTGTAAGAAAGACCGAGGATACGGTTATTCGTTATGATATAGTGCCAGGCAAAAGAGCCGAGCTGGATAATTCAAAAATATTACGCTTTTTAAGGGGGGATAATGATGGATGCAGTTTATGAGCAAACCTATCAAGAAATTTTACAAGCGCTCGAAAAACAAGGCGGTAATTATAATATCGAACTTATAAGGCAGGCCTATGAGCATTGTGTAACAGCTCATAAGGGTCAGCTTCGTTCATCAAAGGAAGAATATTATCTTCACCCCGTTAATGTTGCTAAGATTGTTATTTCACTTGGTATGGACAGTCAGTCCATTGCCGCCGCATTGCTTCACGATACTGTGGAGGATACGGGTGTTACAATAGAGAACATTGAAAAACTTTATGGCGAAGATGTTGCCTTAATTGTGGATGGCGTTACAAAACTTGGTAAAATTTCTTTTTCATCAAAGGAGCAATTTCAGGCTGAAAACATCCGAAAAATGCTTGTTGCTATGGCAAAGGATATAAGGGTTATCATTATAAAACTTGCTGATAGACTTCACAATATGCGCACAATTGATGCGGTTCCCGATTATAAGCAGCGTGAAAAATCGGCTGAAACACTTGAGGTTTTTGCCCCCATTGCTCATCGCTTGGGTATTAGACAAATTAAGGAGGAGCTTGAAGATTTATCAATCAAGCACTTAGACCCCATTGCCTATGCCGAAATCGAAGAACTCTTAAAGCATAAGAAGGAACAAAGGCAAACAATACTTAACGATATTTACGAAAAGATTGCCGAAAGACTTAAAGAGGCAGCACCCGGAGTTAACTTTACCATTCAGGCGAGGGTAAAATCCATTCACGGCATCTATCGTAAAATGTATGTTCAAGGCAGAGATTTCGATGAGATTTACGATATTTATGCCTTTAGGATAATTACGGATACCATTACTGATTGTTACAACATTTTGGGGATAATGCACGACCTTTTCCGCCCGATTCCCGGCAGGTTCAAGGACTATATTTCAATGCCTAAGCCCAATAGATATCAGTCACTGCACACAACGGTAATCGGCCGTGATGCAATTCCCTTTGAAATTCAAATACGTACTCGAGAAATGCATCACACAGCCGAATACGGTATCGCTGCTCACTGGAAATATAAAGAGGGTATTGAGGGCAAGGACGATAAAATGTCTGAACAACTCTCTTGGATACGGCAAATTCTTGATACTCAAACCGAGTCGGGCGATTCAAGCGAGATTATCAGTACAATCAAGGTTGATTTAGCGCAAGAGGATGTTTTTGCGGTTACCCCAAAGGGCGATGTTATAAATTTGCCCGCAGGCGCTACTGTAATTGACTTTGCTTTTGCTATTCATACCGCAGTTGGTATAAGAATGGTAGGCGCTAAGGTTGACGGAAAGATAGTTCAAATTAACCATGTTATAAAAACAGGCGAGGTTATCGATATACTCACCACAAATCAGGCAGGTAGAGGTCCGAGTCGTGATTGGCTCAATATTGCGGTGACCAATCAGGCAAAATCGAAAATCAGAGCTTGGTTTAAGAAAGAAAAAAGAGCCGAAAACATTGAGGCAGGTAAAAACGAACTTGCGGCTGAATTCAGGCGCAACTGGATTGACCTTGAGGGCGACGAGTTAGAGGGATTTATCAATGATATGGCGCAAAAACAGCGCTTTTCTAATCTTGATGATTTCTATGCGGCGATTGGCTATGGCGGCCTGGTGCTTTCAAAGATAATGCCGAGGGTTAAGGAAGATTATCAAAAACTTGTAAGCCAAAACAAACCGCAAGAAATCACCCTTAAACCCATTACACACTCAAGGGCGAGCGACGGTGTGATTGTTGATGGCCTTGATGATTGCCTTATTAAGTTTTCAAAATGTTGTGCACCCTTGCCCGGTGATGAAATTATCGGCTTTATAACCCGTGGCCATGGTGTTTCAATTCATAAAAAAGATTGCGTGAATGTACCGCGCGACTTTTCTAACCGCGAGGATAAGGGCAGATGGATAAATGCTCATTGGACCGATAATATCCGCCGCACATCATTTACCTCAACTCTTAGAATTATAGGTGTTAACAGAGATGGCTTTTTGGCCGATATCACGGCGGCGCTTTTCAATATGCATGTTTCTTTGCATGCTGTAAATGCGAGACCCACCAAGGATGGCAATTCGGTTATTATAATCACCTTAAGTGCTGAAAATGTTGAGCATTTGAGAAGCATTATAAACCATCTTGAAAAGCTTCAGGGTGTATTTACAATAGAAAGAATCAATCAATAGGCGGTGTTTTTTTGAAAGCAATAATACAAAGAATTGCAAATGCAAGGGTAGATGTAGAGGGTCAAACCGTCGGCAGCGCTGAAAAAGGTTTTATGATATTGCTTGGTGTTGGTAATACCGATACTGATGAAGAGGCCAAATTACTTGCCACCAAAACTGCAAATTTACGAATATTTGAAGATGGCGAGGGCAAAATGAATTTATCTTTGCTTGATATTTCGGGAGAGGCGCTTGTTGTTTCGAATTTCACCCTTTGCGCCGATACAAAAAAAGGGAATAGGCCTTCCTTTATCAATGCAATGGCACCAACAGAGGCTAATCGGCTTTATGAGTTGTATTGTGATTTACTTTGCAGTAATGGTGTTAAAAGGGTGGAAAAAGGTGTTTTCGGTGCCGATATGCAGGTGCATCTTGTCAACGATGGCCCTGTGACCATAACCCTTGATACAGATACTTGGAGGAAATAAAATGGAAGTAAAATCAACGGTTGTTTCGGTTTGCGGCACCAATAGTTATATGCTTTGGGGCGATGATTTTGCCGTTTTAATAGATGTCGGCGAGATTGATAACACCTTGATTGATTTTGCTTACAAGCACCTAAATAAGCCCAACAAGGCGATTTTGCTCACGCATTGTCATTTTGACCATATCGGTGGTGTTGAAAAAATAAAAGCCCTTTGGGATTGCGATATTATAATCGGGAAGAATGATGCAGAGGGTCTTATGCGCCCCGAAATAAACTTATCGGGCTTGTGGTCGGATAAGAGTATCAGTATTAAACCCGATAAAACGGTGTCGGATAATGAAGAGTTTCAAATTGGCTCGGCAAGATTTCGTGTGATTGAAACTGCGGGGCACACAAAGGGAAGCGTTGTATATATAACCGAAACCTTGCTTTTTAGCGGAGATACACTTTTCAAAGGCTCGGTTGGACGATACGATTTGCCAACATCTGATTATAAAAGCCTTATGTCATCGATTGAAAAACTTTACAAACTTGATGGAGATTTTACAGTATTGTCGGGTCACGGTCCTCAAACCACATTAGAGCGTGAGCGCAGGACCAATCCCTATATGTCGAATTATGGAGATATTTAACAAAAAACAACTTTTTAATTACGAAATAGAGAAACTTTGTCGCATATTCTTGCCTTTTGAAAAAATACTTTTCGTAGATGGCCCCTCTAACGCACAACGATATGTAGAGGTTGATTATTCGGAGGAAAACGGTGTTTGCAAAGCATTTTTAAGGCTTGATGGCAAAGAAACTGAATACAAAAACCAAATCCAAGCCAACGACTTAAAAGAACTTGAGCGAGGCTTGGCGGTGGAACTTTATAAATGCTTTGTAGAACTTACGGGTTACACTGCCGAATGGGGAATTTTAACAGGGGTAAGACCAATAAAACTGTTTTCTCATTTTGAAAAAACTTTGGGTGAAGAAGAGGCTGCTCGTATTTTTGCTAAAGATTTTTTGGTAAGCGATGAGAAAATCAGTCTTTGTAAGGATACCCGTATAAGTGAGGAAAAAATAATAAATCTTTCCTCAAAAAATTCCTTTAGCCTTTATGTAGCAATCCCGTTTTGTCCCACAAGGTGTACATATTGCTCCTTTATTTCCAAGGCGGGCAAGGCAAGCGAAAAATTAGTTGTTCCGTATCTAGAAAAATTGTTAGAGGAAATCGAAATCACTGCACAGTATGCCACAAGAAATGCGTTGAAACTTGAAACAATATATATCGGCGGCGGCACGCCAACCCATTTATCGAGCGAGCAGTTAGAAAGTCTTATGCAAAAAATCGCCGAATGTTTCGACATAAACGGAATTCTTGAATATACTGTAGAAGCGGGAAGACCCGATACAATAACTAAAGATAAACTCTTAACCATTAAAAAATACGGTGCCACCCGTATAAGCATAAATCCTCAGAGTATGAGCGATGAAATACTTAAAAACATAGGCCGCCACCACACAGTAAAGGAAACGGTAGAAGCTTTTAATTTGGCTCGTGCTTTAGGGTTTGATAATATCAATATGGATTTAATTGCCGGCCTTCCTGGTGATACCCCTTGGGGTTTTGAAAACACCCTTGAACAAATCTTAGCGCTTGACCCCGATAGTGTTACGGTGCATTCCTTGTCCTTAAAACGCTCATCGGAGATGACAAGCCAAGGCGTAAATCATACTCTTGTAGAGGGCGAAAACGCCTCGCTTATGGTTAAAAAGGCAAGAAAAATGCTATCAAACAACGGTATTGTGCCTTATTATATGTATCGACAGTCAAAAACCGTGGGTAACCTTGAAAATGTTGGCTATGCCAAAGCGGGTAAAGAGGGATATTATAATGTCTTTATTATGGATGAAACCCATACAATACTTGCTTGCGGTGCTTCGGCTGTAACAAAACTAAGGCAATATGGCGGAAGCTATATCGAAAGAATTTTTAATCATAAATACCCTTATGAATATCTTGATAGATTTGATGAACTAATTTCACGAAAGGAAAAAATAAATCTTTTTTATGACAAATACGGTTACATTGATTAACCGCTTTTTGAAAAGTGATGCAGAGACCTTTATCAAAGAGTGCGAAAACGAATATCATAACGAAATTAAAAATATTGCAAAACTTATAACCGAAAGTAAGCATTTGAAGATAGTTATGCTTGCAGGTCCTTCGGGGGCAGGCAAAACCACTACTGCGCACATTTTACGAAGCTATCTCACCGAATTGGGTGTTTCTACACAGGTTGTATCCTTAGACCATTTTTATAGAGACCGAGACACACTGCCCGTTATAAACGGTAAAATAGATGCCGAATCGGTGGACGCCCTTAACCTTGCCGAAATTAAAGATTGTTTTGGCAAAATTATTGCAACAGGGAAATGTTATATACCGAATTTCGATTTCAAAAACGGCAAAAGCATTAAAAACGCCGAACTTATTGATATTTCTAAGGGCGGTGTAATGATTGTAGAGGGGCTTCACGCATTAAACCCCGCAATAACCTCTAACTTACCTAAAAATTCCTTGTATAAGGTATATATAAGCGTAAATAGTCCGATAAAATCGAGCGTTGGCACCGAATTGCTTTCAAGCCGACGTATAAGACTTATGCGCCGAGCAATAAGAGATGAGCGTACTCGGGGCGCCGATATTTTTGCTACTCTTAAAATGTGGTCACAGGTTGTGGCGGGTGAGGAAAAATATTTATATCCCTTTAAGGATACTGCTGATAAAATGCTTGTAACACTCCACCCGTATGAGCCGTGTGTGTATAAACAAAAGTTTTTAGCACTAATGAAGGGCGTTGATAAATCGGCGGAAAATTATGAATATGCAAAATCAGTTGTAGATGCTTTGCAGTTTTTTGATTATTTGGATGAAGAACTTATCCCGTATGATTCCCTCATACGTGAATTTATAGGTAACGGAAAATTTAGTTAAAAGGTGATTGGTATGGAATTTTTTGAAGAAGCATTAGGAAAAGCAAAGGAAGCATTTGACCTTGCACAGCAAAAGACAGGGGAGATTGTAAATGTTGCCAAACAAAAATATGATATCGCTTCCCTTGAAAATAAGCTTGTAAAACTTTACACAAAGCTTGGAAAACAAGCATATTCTTATTTGTCAAAGGATAGCCAAGCAGATGAAGCCATTAAGGCAACAGTTGCCGAAATCGGTCAACAAATCGAGAAGATTCAATACGCCAAGGAACAGCTTTCTAACCTTAAAAGCAAACGCATTTGTCCTGTTTGTGCGGCAGGTGTTGATGAATCGGCGGCGTATTGTGCTAAGTGCGGCGCTAAATTGATTTTCACGGAGTAAGTTTATGTTAAAAATAGGAATTATAATTGCTGATAGCGATGAGTACAAGCCTTTAGCCAAAAGACTAAAGGGAATATCAAAAGAAACCCTTGTTGCAGGTAGAACAGCAAACATTTTTACTGTAAACGATGGAGAAAAAGAGGCTCAGGTGACATCAGTTTTGTGCGGTATCGGTAAGGTGAATGCCGCAGTTGCATCTACTGCTTTGGCCGAACAAGGTGTGGATATTATACTAAATTACGGCCTTTCAGGCGGAATTTCGGGCGTTGCACGTAATGATATTGTAGTGCCCAACCGCTTTTTAGAGCACGATTTTGACCTTACGGGAATTGGTTATAAGCTGTGTGAAAAGCCCAATCAAGAATATGTTTTTGAGGCTGATAAGCAGGTTTTAGATATAGTGGTTTCTCTCTTTGAAAATGCAAAAACAGGAACGGCTGTAACGGGGGATTGCTTTGTTCAAAGTGACGAAAAAAGGGACCTCTTAAAAAAGGAGTTTTCGGCTGCTTGCTGTGATATGGAAACGGCGGCAATCGCTTATGTTTGTGCTACATATAGTGTAAAATTTGCATCAATTCGCAAAATATCAGATGATGCAGGTAATGATGCGGGAGCTCTTTATCGTGAAATAAATGCACTTTCTCAAAAAGATATGATTGACAAATTATATGCCGTAATTGGTAAGTTAGTGCAAAAAATGGCCTGATTTTTGTTAAAAAAGCATATAAATGAAGTTTAGTTTTCGTTAAAAAAGTAAATTTTACTAGAAATAGTTGATTTTTGGCATAAAATATGGTAAATTTATATATATGAAAAAACAATACACATTTGATGAATTTGTAGAGATTGTTCGTCTTTTACGTGCTCCGGGAGGTTGTCCTTGGGATGCTGAGCAAACTCACGAGTCAATCCGCAATGAATTTATTGAAGAAACCTATGAAGCGGTTGATGCAATAGATAATAAAAACGATACCGATTTGTGCGAAGAATTAGGGGATGTCCTTTTACAAATACTTATGCATTCTCAAATGGCGGCTGAAGTCGGTAGTTTTAATGTTAATGATGTTATAAACGGCGTGGCAGAGAAAATGATTTTGCGCCACCCACACGTTTTCGGTGATGTGAGCGTTAAAAATTCCGATGAGGTTTTGATAAACTGGGAGAAAATAAAACGCGAGGAAAAAAGCCAACACTCTTTTACCGATACTCTAAGGAGTGTCCCGATGGCATATCCTGCACTAATGCGTGCTCAAAAGGTTCAAAAACGTTATCAAAAGGCGGGTCTTTCTCTAGGCGATAAGGAGAAGTGCCTCTTTGAACTGGAAAATTCTTTCAATAGATTAAAAAATGCAAATGAAGATAGTTTTGCTAATGCATACGGCGAATTTTTGTTTAATGCGGTAGCACTTTCGGCTCAATATAAAACCGATAGCGAGGAAGCATTGAACAAAAAAACAACCGCTTTTATAAATGAGTTTGAGACCTTTGAAGAAAAGGCGAAACTCGAGGCAAGTAACATTAAGGATGTAATTCCAACGGATTTCCGTTAGAAATAAAATTTTGGAGGTAACTCAAAATGAACAAAACAGAATTGGTAGTAGCTATTGCTGAAAAGGCAGGCATTGCTAAAAAGGACGCAGAGAAAGCTTTAGCAGCTTTCATTGACACTGTTGAAGCTGAAGTTAAGAAGGGCGGCAAAGTTGCTCTTGTTGGTTTCGGTACATTTGAGGCTCGCACACGTGCAGCTCGCAACGGTATCAATCCTCTTACCAAACAGCCTATCAAGATTGCTGCTTCTAAGACTCCTGTATTCAAAGCAGGTAAGGCATTCAAAGACGCTGTTAAGTAATTTTTGTTTTAGCGAAAAGCCGCCTTTAAGGCGGCTTTAACTCTATTAGGTGGTTTTTATGAGATTAGATAAATATCTTAAGGTTTCCCGTATTATCAAACGCCGTACGGTAGCGAACGAGGCTTGTGATGCCGGGCGTGTGACAGTAAACGGCAAAACGGCAAGGGCTTCCTATGATGTCAAGGAGAATGATATTATAGAGATAAGCTTCGGCGCAAGAAATGTAAAGGTTCAGGTGCTATCCGTTGCCGAGGTTATTAAAAAAGAAGAGGCTCAAACCCTCTATAAAATTGTATATTAAATCATAAAATAAGCATTTCTTAATAGTATTTTATTAAGAGGTGTTTTTTTATTATGGAGGAACTTAGGCCATTACACAATATAATCATTGAGAATAGAAAAAAAGCGGTGATAAAAGGGGTAAAGGATGTATTGATTTTCAATAGCGAGGAGATAGATTTGGTAACCGAAATGGGCAACCTTGCAATACGGGGTAACGACCTTAAGATCGAAAGTTTCAGCGTAGATAAGGGCGATATTGAAATAGATGGACTGATTGTAGCATTTGTATATACTACCGACACTAAAAAAAGCAGTCTTTTATCTAAAATTTTCAGGTAACTATGAGTCCTGTCAATTCGAATTTCCAACTGCTTTCAATAATAGTTTCTTTTTTGTTAGGTCTTGGCTTTGCCTTTTTGTATGATCTTGTAAAAGCATGGCGCAGGGTAAAAAAGAGCAATAGGTTAGCAGTGTTTTTTCAGGATGTAGTCTATTTTTTCTTAATATCACTTGTAACTTTCCTGTTTTTACTGGCCTTTTCAAGGGGAGAAATAAGGGCGTATGTTCTTTTGCCGATTTTCTTAGGCTTTGTGGTTTGGAGTCTTTTAATTTCAAAATATATTTGCCGATTTTTTGTTAAAATTATTTCTTTCATTTTTGAGATTTTCCGTAAGATAAAGTTGTTTTTTGAAAAATATCTTGCAAGAATTTCAGGAACGGTTAAAAAAATCGTGGAAAACGCAAAAAAAATACAAAAAAAGCCAAAACATCGAAAAAATAACTTGAAACAAGAGGTATAGTTAGTATATAATATTTATTGAGCAAAACCCAATAAAAACGGAGGAACGCAGTATGGCTAAAGGGCGTAAAAATAACGGCAGTATCATTTTGCGTGTTGCTATTTTCGGCTTGGCTGTTTATATGCTTGTTACCCTATGCGGTCTTTGGGGCAATTTGCTTGAAAAACAAAATGAGCTTAAATCTTTGCAAGCGCAAAAGGATAAGCTCAATGCAGACATCGCGGGACTTGTGGAATTGCTTGAAGGCTCTGAAAACGAGATTATAGAAAAGGCGGCACGCGAGCGCCTTGGATATGTTTATGCTGATGAGCAGGTTTATATAGATAATTCGGGCAATTAGGCAACGGCATTTTAGGGGGACTTTTTCACAGCAATGGAACTGGCAATCGGACAAATTGTAGAAGGCAAAATTACTGGCATAACAAAATTCGGCGTTTTTGTTGATTTAGGCGATTCGAAAACAGGTATGGTACATATTTCGGAGGTTTCACAAACATTTGTAAGTGAAATTCGTGACCATGTTAAAGAAAACGATGTGGTCAAAATGAAGGTGCTTAATATATCAGAAGACGGTAAAATCAGTCTTAGCATTAAGCGTGCGGCTGAGCGTCCGATTCAACCCAAAAAGCGTGAGTATGAGGCCCCAAAGCCCGATAATTCTTATGTGTGGGGCGAAAAGAAAAGCGAGCCCGCTTCATTTGAAGAAATGATGAATAAATTCAAAATGACAAGTGAGGAAAAGTTTTCTGACCTTAAGAGAAAAAATCCCGACGCTCGTCGTAACAAACGCGGTGCAGGTGTAAAGTAATAATTGCGGCGGACTTAACGGTCCGTCGTTTTTTGAGAGTAATACAAATTTAGGAGTATAAAATGGCAAAAATCAAGATGGTTGCCCCTTGTCTTTTTGGAACCGAGGGTATCCTTGCCGATGAATTGCGCCGCTTAAATATAAATGGTGTTGAGGCGCAAAACGGTAGGGTTCTTTTTGAGGGGGACTATAATACATTGGCAAAAGCGAATATCAATTCTCGCTTTGCTGAAAGAGTTTTAATAAGCGTAGGCGAATTTAAGGCTACAAGTTTTACAGAGCTTTTTGAGGGTGTAAAAGCACTTCCGTGGGAAAAATTTATTGCTAAAAGAGATGCATTTCCCGTTAACGGATGGAGCCTTAATTCAGCACTTTTTTCAATACCGGACTGTCAGTCTATCATAAAAAAAGCAATTGTAGAACGCCTGAAGAGCAGATACAACATTTCTTGGTTTGAGGAAACAGGCCCTGAAATCAGAATTCGTTTTTCCATTATGAAGGATATAGTAACTGTTATGATGGATACCTCGGGTGAAGGGCTGCATAAAAGAGGATATAGGCGAAATTCAAATGATGCGCCGCTTAAAGAGACACTTGCAGCCGCTATGTGTGATTTGAACCGCATTTTTCCTGATACTGTTTTATACGACCCGTTTTGTGGCTCGGGCACTATTCTTATAGAGGCTGCTTTGATGGCAACCAAAACAGCCCCAGGTCTTAACCGATTTTTTGCGGGCGAAAAGTATGGTTTTATTCCCGAAAACGCTTGGCGTGAGGAAAGAAGCGAAGCGATTGGGAAAATAAATCGTAATGTGGATTTCAGAGCCTTTGGTTTTGATATAGATGATAATGCGATAGAACTTACAAAGCAAAACGCAAAAAAGGCCGGCGTTGAAAAATTGATAACGGTTAAGAAAGCCGATATTAAAGATTTTCAAATTGCCACAGGCAGAACTTCGCTTATTACTAATCCGCCCTATGGGGAAAGATTGCTTGATATAACTGCCGCAGAACAACTTTATAGAGTTATGGGCGAAAAGTTTGTTTTAGAACAGGGCAAAAAATACAGTATTATAAGCCCACACGATGAGTTTGAAAAGTTTTTTGGTCAAGTGGCGGATAAGCGCCGCAAACTTTATAACGGTATGATAAAATGTCAGTTGTTTATGTATTTCGGAGGAAAATAAAATGAGATATGTTTTTATTGTTAATCCTACAGCGGGCAAAATCAAGGGTAATGAGCATATTTTAGAAATGATAAATAATCATTTTGCAGGAAGAAATGATTATAAGGTTTATGTTACAGAATATCAAGGCCATGCAAAAGAAATAGCCGAACTTGAGGCAAAAACAGGGGAACAAATGCGTATTTTTGCCGCGGGCGGCGAGGGCACTGCATTTGAGGTTATTAATGCAATTGTAGGTTATGATAATGTTGCTTTGGGTGTTATACCCTGTGGTTCGGCAAATGATTATCTTAAGTTTTATGGAGAAAAAGAACTCTTTATGGACCTTGAGGACATTGAAAAAGGCGTTGAGACCGAGGTTGATATTATTAAGGCCGATGAGTATTACTGTATCAATCAATGTGCTGCAGGAATGGATGCCATAGTTGCTGACCGTATGAAAAAGTTTAAGAGAGTACCTTTGGTTTCGGGCAGTATGGCGTATAAACTTGCGATAATTAAACTCTTTTTGGGTAAAATTGGTATGGAGTTCAAAATTAAACTCGATAACGGAAAAGAGTTTTTGCAAAACTGTTTGTTTGCAGTTTGTGCAAGCGGCCCTGTTTATGGCGGAGGATATATTTGCGCTCCCAATGCTTCACCCTTTGATGGTGAACTTGACTTTACGATTATTAAAACAATTTCAAAATTAAAGGTTCCTGCTTTTTTGAAGTCTTATGAAAAAGGTGAACAAGGCAGGTTTGATTACTGCAATATGGGTAGATGTAAATCTATGGAAATTGAGGCCGACAAGGAATTCCCCATAACCCTTGATGGCGAGGTTGTATATAAGAAAAAGGTAAAATTCGAGTTGGTTGAAAAGGGACTTCGCTTTGTGCTTCCTAAGAAAATTGCCGATAAATTTTCCATCAAAGAAGCGATAACCACTTGATTTTTTGGTATTTTGTATTAAAATATTATTTGTAACATATCAATAAGATTAGATACGGAGGTATTTTTATGAAAATTAAACCTTTAGCTGATAGGGTGGTTATTAAACGCGTAGCGGCGGAGGAAACCACAAAAGGCGGAATTATTTTAACATCGGCTGCAAAGGAACAACCTCAAATTGCTGAGGTTGTAGCGGTAGGTCCCGGCGGAATTGTTGATGGTAATGAGGTTGGAATGTATCTCAAGGTAGGAGATAAAGTAATTATCAGTAAATATTCGGGCAACGAGGTTAAGATTGATGGCGAGGAATATTGCATTTTGCGCCAATCAGATGTTTTGGCTATCGTTGAATAATTGAATAAAATTTCGAGGTGATTTAGTTATGGCTAAAGATATTATTTACGGCGAAGAGGCAAGAAAGGCCCTTCAAGCAGGTGTTGACCAGCTTGCAAATACAGTAAAGGTAACACTTGGTCCTAAGGGAAGAAATGTTGTTTTGGATAAAAAATACGGCTCACCCCTTATTACTAACGACGGTGTTACAATCGCAAAGGAAATCGAACTTGATGACCCGTTTGAAAATATGGGCGCACAGCTTGTAAAAGAGGTATCTGTAAAAACAAACGATGCCGCTGGTGACGGTACAACAACCGCTACTGTTTTAGCACAGGCACTTATTTGCGAGGGTATGAAGAATGTTGCGGCAGGTGCTAACCCTATGGTTGTTAAAAAGGGTATTAAAAAAGCAGTTGATACCGCAATTAAAACAGTAATTTCAAATTCTCAACAGGTAAGCGGAAGCGAGGATATTGCCCGTGTTGCCGCTGTGTCATCGGGTGATGAATATATCGGTAAACTTATCGCCGAGGCTATGGATAAGGTAAGCGCCGATGGTGTTATTACAGTTGAGGAGTCAAAAACAGCCGAAACCTATACCGAGGTTGTAGAGGGTATGCAGTTTGACCGTGGCTATTTATCCCCCTATCTCGTAACTGATACCGATAAGATGGAAGCAGTGCTTGATGACCCGGTAATTCTTATCACCGATAAGAAAATCACAAATATCCAAGAACTTTTGCCGTTACTTGAGCAAATCGTTCAAATTGGCAAAAAACTTTTGATTATTGCCGAAGATATTGAAAACGAAGCGCTCTCTACCTTGGTGCTCAATAAACTTCGTGGTACATTTGCATGCGCGGCAGTTAAGGCTCCCGGTTTTGGTGACCGTAGAAAAGAAATGCTTCGTGATATTGCAATTCTCACAGGCGGTGAGGTTATTACAGAGGAGCTCGGTCTTGAGCTTAAGGATGCAACACTTGACCAGTTAGGTCAGGCAAGACAAATCAAGGTTAGCAAGGACAATACAATCATTGTTGATGGCGCAGGCGCTAACGAAGAGATAGTCGCAAGGGTTGGTCAAATTAAAGCTCAAATCGAAACCACAACCTCTGATTTTGACCGTGAGAAACTTCAGGAAAGACTTGCTAAACTTGCAGGCGGAGTTGCAGTAATTAAGGTAGGCGCCGCTACAGAAATCGAAATGAAGGATAAGAAACTTCGCATCGAGGATGCTCTTGCAGCCACCAAAGCCGCTGTTGAAGAGGGCATTGTAGCAGGCGGTGGTGTCGCTTTGGTTAGCACAATCCCCGCAGTTACAAGCCTCTTAGCCGAAACTGAAGGCGATGAGAAAACAGGTGTTGCGATTGTTCTTAAGGCGCTTGAGGCACCTATCAGACAAATCGCACAAAATGCGGGTCTTGAGGGTAGCGTTATTGTTGACCGTATTGTTTCAAGCGGCAACGCAAACTTTGGCTTTGATGCATATAAGGAAGAATACACCGATATGATTTCGGCCGGTATTGTGGACCCCACAAAAGTTACCCGTTCGGCACTTGAAAATGCCGCCAGTGTGGCTTCAATGGTGCTCACAACCGAGTCGCTCGTAGCTGACAAAAAAGAAGAAACACCCGTAGCACCCCCTGCGGCCGCAGGCGGTATGGGCGGAATGTATTAAAAATATAAGCGTTCCCGTTTGGGAGCGCTTATTTTATTTGACAAGACCTTAAAAAAGTCGTATTATATATATAACTATAATTATTATATCATATTGGAGGAGTAGTAGTGAGAAAAGACCTTACAATG
>JAZRZR010000089.1:0-7675 GCA_045601525.1 Acutalibacteraceae bacterium | reverse complement strand
AAAAAAATACTATAAATAATATTATTTTTACTAACAAATTGTATAAAAGTTATTATATAATACTAATGGTATTTGGTCTAATTTAATAATTTTGTGAAACGGGGAGGTTTCAAAAAATGGCAAAACAAATTAAACTTGATGCTAACGGACATAGAAAATTCGGCATAAGAGATTCTATAGCTTATGCTGCGGGTGACTTGGGCTGTAATATGAGTTTCGCCCTTAAAGGCACTATGTCAATTTTCTGGACACAGTTCATGGGTATGGACCTTTGGTATGCTCTTCTCTTGATAGTTGTGCAGGTGTGGGACGCTATTAACGACCCGCTTATCGGTTCAATTATCGATGCTGATAGAAGAACATATAAAAGAAATAAATTCCTCGCGTACATCTGGGCAGGTTCTATCGGTCTTATCGTAGGCGGCGCTTGTTGCTTCTTGCCATTCCCCAATGCACCCACTTGGGCAAAATTTATAATCTTTATTGCAGGTTATGTTGTTTGGGATGCTTTCTACACAGTAGCTAATGTGCCTTATGGCTCACTATTATCACTCATATCCAACGATGTTAAGGATAGAGCTTCGCTTTCGGCTTGGCGTTCAATCGGTTCAATTTTTGGTAATATGCTTCCTATGGTTATTCTTCCTTTTATCATTTATGATAGTGAAAATAACCTAATTGGTGAACGCGTATTTATCGCAGCACTTATTATGGGCGTTCTCGGCTTTATATGTTTCCAATTCATGATTAAAAACACCGAAATTCGTGTTGATACTTCAATCACACTAAATGAAGATGCACCGAAATTTAATGTATTCAAGGCATTTGGTAACTTTATGAAAAACCGTGCTGCAGTTGGCGCTACAATTGCTGCTATGGGTATGTTCATTGGTATGCAGGGTGCTACAACAGCAGTAACTGTAATTTTCCAATCATATTTCAAAAATGTTCAAATTTCTGGTGTTGTACAGTTGTTTGCAATGATTCCGATAGTTGTATTTACTCCTCTTGCTCGTAAGATGGTTGCTAAATACGGTAAAAAAGAACTCGCTACCGTAGGCTCTATTGTTTCTATGGTTGCAGGTCTTGGCCTTTTCGTAATTATTCCAAATAACACAGGTCTTGACTTGATTATCTATGTTGTTTGTCAACTTTTCTTCTCGTTGGGTCTTGGCATCTATTCAACAGTTTCTTGGGCTATGATGGGCGACGCTATCGATTATAATGAGTGGAAATTTGGAACCCGCGAAGAAGGCGTTGTTTATTCCTTACACTCTTTCTTCCGTAAGTTAGCACAAGGTATTGGACCCTCACTTGTACTTATTATCATGGTAGCCTTCGGTTATGTTGGTGCTAATGAAGGTAATCAGGTTTGGGAGGTTGCGGTTAATATGCGTTATATTGTTGCGGCAACCTTTATGTTCTCGGCAATTGTTCAGTTTATAGGACTTGGTCTTGTTTACAACCTTGATAAGAAAACTCTTGCTAAGATGAACGCCGACCTTGGTCGTAATGTACAAGAGGCGTAATTCTTTTAGAGTCGCATAAGGCCAAACAATTTTTCATAATTGATTTTAGGTCCGACTGCAAACAGTCGGACCTTTTTCAAAACGGAGGTAAAATATGAGAAAAATCATTAGTATTAATACAGGTTGGGATTTTGCTAAAGATGCGGCAAATTTCCCGTCTGAAGTACCTGCTGAATTTTTGGCAGTTGACCTTCCTCATACTTGGAATGCTGAGGACGGTATGGATGGCGGTAATGACTATTATCGTGGCACCTGTGTATATAAAAAGCATATTAAAAAGGCTGATTTGCCTGCTGCCGATAAGTATTTTCTTGAGGTTTGCGGTGCAAACTCATCGGCTGTAGTATTTGTTGACGGTAAAGAATTAACCAAACACGATGGTGGTTATTCAACCTTTAGAGTTGATATTACCGATGCATTGGGTGAGGAGAGCGAACTCGCTATAACCGTTGATAATGCAGCTAATGATAGAGTATATCCCCAAATGGCTGACTTTACTTTTTACGGTGGCCTTTATCGTAATGTAAACATTATTGCAGTAAAAAACACCCATTTTGACCTTGAGTATTACGGCGGAACAGGTTTGCAAATAACTCCTGTTATTGATGGCGATAATGCAAATGTAAAAATTCAGGTTTACACAACAAATTTAACGGATGGCGATGAGATTTTATATACCGTAAAATATGCTAATGGTGATGTCGTTTTCACAAAGCAAGATGCTGCCACTGAGATTGATTTTGTGATTGAAAAGGTTAATAAGTGGCACGGCAGACGCAATCCTTATCTTTATACTGCTGAGGTAGCAATTGTTCGTGGCGGCGAGGTTCTTGATAATGTCGCCGATAGATTTGGCTGCCGTAGTTTTGAAATTGACTCTGAGCGTGGTTTTATATTAAACGGCGAGGAATATCCTCTCCGTGGTGTATCTCGCCATCAAGATAGATGGGGGGTAGGTAATGCACTTTTACCCGAACACCACGAAGAAGATATCGACCTTATTTTAGAGGTTGGCGCAACAACAATTCGTTTGGCGCACTATCAGCACGACCAATATTTCTATAACCTTTGTGATGAAAAAGGCTTGGTGATTTGGGCGGAAATTCCTTATATTTCAAAGCATATGACCACAGGCCGTGAAAACACAATTTCACAAATGAAGGAATTAGTTGTTCAAAACTATAATCACCCCTCAATCGTTGTTTGGGGACTTTCTAATGAAATCACAATGTCGGGCGAAAATGACCCCGATTTGATTGATAACCATAAGGTTCTCAATGATTTAGTTCACGAAATGGATAAAACACGTAAAACCGTTATGGCTTGTGTTTCAATGTGCAAAATCGATGCTCCTTATATCCAAATTCCCGATGTTGTTTCTTATAACCACTATTTTGGTTGGTATGGTGGCAACACCGATATGAATGGTCCTTGGTTTGATAATTTCCACGAGAAATATCCCAATATTCCGATAGGTGTTAGTGAATATGGTTGCGAGGCTCTTGATTGGCACACCTCAAATCCCACTCAGGGCGACTATACCGAGGAATACCAAGCATATTACCACGAAGAACTAATAAAACAATTATTTACCCGTAAATATATTTGGGCTACACATGTATGGAATATGTTTGACTTTGGTGCCGATGCTCGTGCTGAGGGCGGCGAAAACGGTCAAAACCATAAGGGCCTTGTAACAATGGATAGAAAGTACAAAAAGGATGCTTTTTATGCATATAAGGCTTGGCTTTCGGATGAGCCGTTTGTTCATCTTTGCGGAAAGCGTTATATCGACCGCGTTGAAGATGTAACCAAGGTTACTGTTTATTCAAATCAACCCGAAGTTGAATTGTTTGTAAACGGCGAAAGTGTTGGCAAAAAGACTGCCGATGACCATTTCTTCTATTTCGATGTACAAAATGTAGGAGAAAGCACATTGAAGGCAGTTGCGGGCGAACTTTCCGATGAGGGCACTATTCGCAAGGTAGATACCATGAACGAGGATTATGTTCTTAAAGAGAAGGGAGCAGTTCTCAATTGGTTTGATATTGATTGTCCCGAAGGTCGCCTTTCACTTAATGAGCCTATTAGTGAAATTATGAAAACAACTCGTGGTAAGTTGTGGTTTGTTCGCTTTGGTTTAGGCATTAAAAAGCGTATGAGCAAGGGTCAAGAAAAGGGTAAAGGAGTTGCAGGTTTCGAACTTAATGATGGTATTATGCAAATGATGGGCGGATTTACCGTACTTCGTTTAACAAGTATGATGGGCATGATGGATATTTCCTTTACTAAGGAAGAACTCCTCAAAATGAACCGTCAACTCAACCGCATACGCAAAGCAAAAAAATAAATTTTTAAGCAGGGTAGAAATACCCTGCTTTTTTATGTGAAATAGACAAAAAATAGGTAAAATATTACTAACAAATCGTTGACTTTTATAATTTTCAATGCTATAATTAAATAGCAAATATGTGCATTAAAGTTGCAAATTTTTTATTGGAGGAATAAAAATGAACAAACTTGGTATTTTTATGAACTTCTGGGAGAAGAATTGGGATGCTGACCACGAAAAGTATATCAAAAAAGCCGCTGATATCGGTTTTGATATTCTTGAGTTCCAGGCTCAGCCCTTGCTTGAGATGAGCGATGAAAAACTTCGCCGTATTAAGAGCGTAGCCGATGAGTATGGCATTGAATTGACCTACTCTTTGGGTCTTGACCCTGCTTATGACATTTCATCAGCTGATGAGAAGGTTCGCCTTGGCGGTATCAAATATCTTTCTGATATTATGAGACAAATGAAGAAGATGGATGGTCATCTCCTTTCAGGCGTTAGCTATGCAGGTTGGGGTACTCCCGAGGGCATCGTTAACGATAAGAGACCTATTCTTGAGAGAAGCTATGCTAGTATGTCTGAACTCTTAAAGGTTGCTGAGGAATGTGATATTACATACTGTGTAGAGGCAGTAAACCGTTTTGAAACTGCTTTGATTAACACTGCTGCTGAAGCTCTTGATTATGTTTCACATTTTGATAGCAAAAACATTGGCGTTTTGCTTGATACATATCATATGAACATTGAGGAAGCCAACATTGGTGATGCTATCCGCCTCGTCGGTGATAGACTTACAAGCTTCCACACAGGTGAAAATAACCGCACAGCTCCCGGTAGCGGTGGCGGACATCTCGATTGGGATGAAATCTTTAAGGCACTTGGCGATATTGGTTATAAGGGCCGTATCATTTCTGAGCCTTTCGTAATGATGGGCGGCGAAGTTGGTAAGTCAATCGCTGTTTGGCGTGACCTTGTTGAAAATCCCTGCGAGGAAACTATTGATAGAGAAGCAAGAAATCTCTTGAACTTCGAAAAAGAAATGCTTAAGAAATATGTTCTTTAATTTTAAGGAGTAGCAATAATGAAAAAAACAATTATTAAAATAGGCTTTTGTCCTACTCGCCGTGATGTTTTCAGCCGAGAGGCTGCTATTCAGTATGGTAAAGACCTTCGTGAATATATGAATAAGTTTGACATTGAAATTGTTGACTTAAAAGGCATTAACGACGAAGAATTACTTTTTGAACATAGTGACCTTGAGGCTGTTATTCAGCGCTTTAAGGACGCTAAGGTTGACGCGATGTTCTTCCCGCACTGCAACTTTGGTTCTGAATCATTAGTTGCATTGGTTGCAAAGGCAATTGGTAAGCCCGTTCTTATTTGGGGCCCTCGTGATGATGCACCCCTTGAGAGTGGTCTTCGCACACGTGATTCACAATGCGGTATGTTTGCAACAGGTAAGGTTTTGAGACGTCACAATGTTCCCTTTACATATCTTACAAACTCTTGGTTTGGTAGCAAGGAGTTTGATGAGGGCTTTGAGCGTTTCCTTGCAGTTGCTTGTGTTATTAAGTCTGTTACAAATCTTCGCATTTTACAAATTTCTACAAGACCTGAACCCTTTGCAAGCGTTATTTGCAACGAAAATGAGTTGCTTGAGCGCTTTGGAATTCAGCTTTTGCCCATCACTCTTACCGAGCTTGAGCAAGAAATGAACTTCATCAAGGCTAAAGGCGGAAAAGATTTTGATAAGCAGGTTAATTTCGTTAAGGAAAACATCAGTAAGGATAGCCCCATTGAGCAAATTCAAACTGCTGTTGCAATGAAGATGGCAGTTAAGAATTGGTGCGATAAGTTGTATTGCGGCGCTGCTGCTATCCAGTGTTGGAATGCTCTTCAGGATATTACAGGCATTATGCCTTGTCTTGCAAATGCACTCCTTGCTGATGAAGGTTTGCCCGTTGCTTGTGAAACCGATATTCACGGTGCAATTTCTGCAGTTATGCTTCAGGCGGCTGCAATGAACGAGAAGGCACAGTTCTTTGCTGATATTACAGTAAGACATCCTGAGGACGATAATGCCGAATTGTTCTGGCATTGCGGACCTTTCCCGTATTCACTTGCTAAGGATAAGAACGAGGCTCAGGCTGCAGGTCACTGGGTACTTCCGAGCCACGCATTCGGTACTTGCGAATGGGAAATCAAGGGTGGCGACATCACTGTTTGCCGTCTTGATGGCGACCACGGCCAATACTCCATGTTTATTGGTGAGGGTGTAGGTACTGATGGTCCTAAGACTCGCGGTACTTACGTATGGCTTAAGGTTAAAAACTGGCCCAAGTGGGAAAGAAAGATTGTTGAAGGACCTTATATCCATCACGTTACAGGTATCCATGGTAAGTATGGTGAGATACTTATGGAAGCTTGTAAGTATATGAACGGTCTTGAACCCGACCCCGTAGAACCTTCTTTGGAAGAGCTCAAAGAGCGTTGGGGATAATAATCTCTAATAATAAAATCCCGATACTGTTTTTACAGTGTCGGGATTTTTGTTTTTATTGCCGAATTTTCATTTTAATATTATATCAAAAATAATTTTTTCTTAGCGAAAAGTTGAGATTTTTGGCATAAAAAGGGCTTGAAAAGTGTGAATTTCTGATAAATTCCAAAAAAATTGGCAAAAAGTATTGCATTATTTTGGAAATTGTGGTAATATGTGGTTAACGATTTAAGAAAGGACGAAAAAAATGGAAAAGAAACTAAAGGTTGTAATCGCTGACGACAGTACAGAGTTCGGAAATTTATGCAAAACAGTTTTGAATGATTATGGGGTGGAGGCAACCCTTTGTGAAAAGGATGGTATGAAATTGCTTGAAAAGGTGAAAAACAGTAAGCCTGATGTAATTTTAGCAGATGTATTTATGCCAAATCTTGATATATTAGGCGTTCTTGATAATCTTAAAAACTCAGAGATTAAGGATAGACCGCTTGTTATGGCAATGTCAAGCTATGATAATCCTGCATTAGAAAAGGAAACCTTATCGGCGGGTGCAAATTATTACTTTATTAAGCCGTTTGATATCAAGAATATGGCTGATAGAATTGTAAAAATGAGCAAAGCACGTGATGATATTTCAATTTCGGGTACAAAAACAGAGGCAGCCGCCGATTTAGAAATGACAGTTACAAAAATCATACATCAAATCGGCGTTCCTGCACATATAAAGGGATATCATTATTTAAGAGAAGCAATTATTCTTTCGGTAAAGAATAACGAAATTATAAATTCGGTCACCAAAATTCTTTATCCTACAGTCGCTAAAAAGCATAATACAACATCATCAAGGGTTGAAAGAGCAATTAGACACGCAATTGAGGTTGCGTGGGATAGGGGCGATATTGATGTTTTGAATTCTTATTTTGGCTACACAATCCAAAACGAGAGAGGTAAGCCAACAAATAGTGAATTTATAGCAATGATTGCTGATAAATTACGCCTTGAAATGAAAATAAGTTAACAAAAAAAGATTCAACCAATTGATGTTGAATCTTTTAAAATACTAAAATTTTCTATATAATCCTATTGCTTTACCCAAAATAGTAACATTATCTAATATAATAGGTTCCATAAAATCATTTTCAGGTTGTAATCTAAAATAACCTTTTTCTTTATAAAATGTTTTTAAAGTAACCTCATTATCATCGTTCATTGCTACAACCATATCACCATTCTTAGCAGTTTCAGTTCTTTCAACGATAACAATATCATCAGAATGTATCCCTTTATTAATCATACTTTCTCCATCTACTT
>JAZRZR010000088.1:0-11245 GCA_045601525.1 Acutalibacteraceae bacterium | reverse complement strand
TGCGCCTAATAATTGCTGCTATGGCTCAGGTGGTAGAGCACGTCCTTGGTAAGGACGAGGTCACCGGTTCAAATCCGGTTAGCAGCTCCAAAAATCCCGTTTACTTATGTGAACGGGATTTTTATTTTTTCACTATTAACTTTTCGCTCTTCACTAAAATCCCTTGCTCACAAGCAAACCGAATTTTATTGCTTTTTCAGTTCCTTTATGCTATATTTTAGTTGGAAATAAATTTTAGGAGGGTATTTATGAGAAAATTATTAACTATTGTTCTTTCGCTACTCATTCTCGTTTCGCTTTTTGTTTTCCCTGCAGCTGCCACCGATGAGGAAATCGAGGGCAAGCTAATCTACATTTCAAAGGTTGATAAGGGTGCAATTATTGTAGATGCCACCAAAGATGCGCTCTATGGTGCTGAACAAGAATTAGTTGAACAGAATTTACACGCTTTTTCTTCTTCTCCTATGAACTCGGTTGGTAAGTTTTGTGCCGCATATGACGAAGATTACATCTACATTTATATTGATATTGAAGACCGTGATATTGACTATTCAAACCCTGAACCCGAAAAAACCTGGCTTAGAGAATCGGTTGGTATCATCTTCGATTTTGACTACCGCCGCAGTTACGAGAGCAAATATGAAAACCCCGCATTTAATGTTTGTTACATAAATCTTTCGGGTGACGGCCATGTTGTTACCTATCACAAATACGATAAAGAGCACGTGAACGGACTTTATGAGCGTATCGAAACCAAGACTGTAAAGCAAACTAACGATGGTCACATCCTTTACGAATTAGCTTTGCCTATCCCCGAAAATGTTTCACGAGACAGTGGTACAAAATTCGGTTTTGAAATATGTGCGCCCGATGCATCGAATGGCACAAGAGTAGGTTGCCTTAGTTGGTCGGAGTTTGGCTACGATATGTATCAATTTACCGATGTTTGCGGCACCGCAATTTTTGGAGAGGCCCCTGTTGCCGAGGATAACTCGGATGGCTCATCAAAGCCCGACAAGGATAAAAACAACCAAGATAAAGATACCGACACTGATGCTGACACCGATGAAAATTCTGACAGCACTGTAACAGTAGGCGCAATCGACACTACAAAAATGCTTATTATATTCGGTTGTGCATTTGGCGGTATTATACTTTTAATAATCATAGGTTTGGTTGTTTTCCTTATTGTAAAAGCAAACAAAAAGAAGAAAAAAGCCGCTAAAAAAGCAGCAAAAAAGCGGCTGAACAAACCGCCGACGAACAATAAAATTTAACGCAAAACCGCAACGAATTTCGTTGCGGTTTTCTTTTTCTTGACTGAATATGTCAAATATTATATAATTAAGTTACAGTAAATTTTAGGAAGTTGTATATGGTAATAAATTTGATTTCACCGAAAAACGCAGCCAGCGTTTCGGTTTTACCCAAGGCGCAAAACGAAATAATTGCCTCCTTGCCAAACCATAATGTCGGCGAATCGGTTGACTGGTTTAACCCGTCTATAAATAACAGGGACTCCTCTGCGCCAACACCCGTCATCTTCACTTGGGGCTTTGAGGGTAGTCTTGATAATGTGGTTGCAATCAATCTCTATATTGCCGAAAACGATGCCTTTCTTGATTGCCGTGCCTACAGTATCGCACCCGGTCAAATGTATCTCCCCGTAACAAATCTACTGATTGACACAACTTATTACTGGAAAATGGTAGCTCTAAGTTACGAGGGCCCCATTTACGAAACAGCGGCGCAAACCTTTTATGTGCAAAACACAATGCCGCAATGGTTTTATGTTAAAGGAAGCACCAATCTAAGAGATGCAGGCGGTTGGAACACGAGGGACGGCCAAAAAATGCGTTTTGGTATGATTTACCGAGGCGCTGAGCTTGACAATAACTTTGTGGCCACAAGAAACGACATCGCTTTTTTCACCAACCGTCTTAAAATCAAAACCGATTTAGATTTTAGAACCTACAAGGATAGTGAGAGAGATTACTCAACACCTATTCCAAATGCGAGGCTTATAAATATCCCAATTTCAGCATATGCCGAAATTGATTTTGAAGAGCAAAAGCCTTTATTCAAAAAGATTTTTGAAATTTTGGCCTGTGAATCTAATTATCCAATATTTATGCACTGCATTGCGGGGGCTGACCGCACAGGAACTGTGATAATTTTACTCAAGGCACTGTTGGACATCGATACCGAGGATATTTTTCACGACTTTGAACTTACATCTCTTTCGGTTTTCGGATTCCGTTCGCGATATCAATCTTTTATGCGTGCATTTTTGGAAATGATGCAAAAATACGGTTCTACACTCAAAGAGCAAGCAGAAAATTATTTGTTATCCTGCGGTGTCACAAAAAGTGATTTAGAGAAAATTGTTAAAATATTAAATGTATAAAAAAATAAAGCCATAGCTCAATCGAGCTATGGCTTTTTAATCTTGATTATTCCTCAACAGTTTCAGCAACTGCTTCCTCAGTGGCCTCAGTAGCCACCTCGACAACCTCATCCTCAGCCTCTACAACCTCTTCGGGCAAGAGAGCACGGATAGAAAGGCTTACACGCTTCTTCTCCTGGTCGATAGCAATAATCTTTGCCTCAACCTCTTGGCCTGCAGTTAACTCATCCTGAGGCTTTGCAACATGCTTGTTAGCAATTTGTGAGATATGTACAAGACCATCTACGCCGGGGATAATTCTTGCAAAAGCACCATAGGCAGTCATACTAACGATGGTTACTGTAACAACATCATCAACTGCATATTTGCTATTGAAGATAACCCAAGGATTTTCTTCCTCTTTCTTATAACCCAAAGAAATCTTTTTCTTTTCAAGGTCAAGGTCCTTTACATAAACCTCAACAGTATCTCCTACAAGAACAACCTCTGAAGGATTCTTAATCTTTTGCCATGAAAGCTCGGAAATGTGAACCATACCGTCAACACCGCCGATATCAACAAATGCGCCATAACTTGTGATTGACTTAACTGTACCTGTAAATCTATCACCTACTGCAATTGTTTCCCAAAGTTTTGCCTGTTCAGCCTTTCTTTGCTCACGAAGAACGCTCTTGATAGAGCCGATTGCACGACGGCCACGGCCGATTTCGATGATACGGAAAGAGACCTCAGTGCCCTTTAGTGCCTCGAGTGAATCATTTCTTGAAAGTGTAGCCTGTGAAGCGGGGATAAATACGCGAACACCATTTGCATTTACGGTAACGCCACCCTTAACAACATCAGAAACAACGCCTGTTAAAATGGCTGCTGAATCCTTTGCCTCTTTGATTGCATCCCAACCTGCAATAGCATCGTAGCGACGCTTTGAAAGCTGTGCAATACCCTCTTGGTCATTTATTTTCATAATGATTAGGTTTAGCTTATCGCCTACTTTAACCTCATCAGTCATTTTAATGTTTGAATCGTATGAATATTCATCAGCCGAGATGTAGCCTGTAAGACCTCTGCCAAAGTCAACCTGAATCTCCGAGTCCGACACTGCTAATACAGTACCGATAACCTTTTGGTCAGAATTAAGGTTGTTAAGTGATGCCTCAAATGCTTCCTCGTCTGTCATCTCCTCAAAAGTTTTTTCGATTTCCTGTTCTACCGGTTGTAAATTTTCCGACATGTTGCTGATAGCCTCCTTTATTATACCCGCAGGTGTAGATGCACCTGCCACAACGCCGACATTTACCGAACCGATGAAAAAATCCTTTTTGAGCTCGTCCGCCGTTTCGATTAAAACAGTCTTTTCGCAATTAGCCTTGCAAACATCAAATAGCTTCGCAGTGTTTGAACTATGCCTTCCACCGATAACTACCATTGTATCGTTTGCTTTCGACAAATCGTGCGCTTCCTGTTGCCGAGTCGAAGTTGCATTACATATTGTATCAAAAATCGTCGCATTTGTACACACTTTTTTCAAAATTTTTGCACATTTTTTGAAAATTTTTTCGTTAAAAGTCGTTTGAGAAACAACGGTAACCAAATCTTTTTCTAATTGTGGATAACTTTCCAGCAATTTCAACAAATCGTCTTCAGATGAAAAAATGTGCACCTCACCCAAAACGTGACCTACTATACCTATAACCTCGTGATGTTTTGAGTCGCCCGCGATTAAAACCGTATGTCCATCCTTCGATGCAGCGGCTACTATTTTATGAATTTTTGCGACAAAGGGGCAGGTTGCATCAACCACCTCTATCCCTTTTTCCTTTGCCTTTTCCATAACCTCTAAAGGCACCCCGTGCGAACGAATAACAAGGGTTTCGCCTGCCATTACCTCATCAGGCGATTCTACTATTCGCACACCTCTTTCGGCGAGTTGCTCCACCAACTGCGGATTATGGATAATAGGCCCTAATGTGCAGACCTTCGCTCCGTTTTCGAGCATATCGTAAACTGTATTAACAGCCCTATTTACGCCAAAACAAAAGCCTGCTGTTTTTGCTAATGTAATCTTCAATTTGCTTTCTCCCAAAGATTAATAATATTATTGGAAATAACCGACAACACTCGTTTTATATCACTTTTGCCTGCATTTTCGCTATCTATACAAAAGCTTTCAAAAGGCAATATTTCGCCCACATTTACCAAGACTTTTCTAAAAGGTCTTGCCTTTTTATCATACCTTATAGCCACGGGCAAAATATCCGCTCCGCTCTTTACTGCAACCATTGCGGCACCCGCCCTGAATTTAGAAGGCCTGCCCACCGGATAGCGTGTGCCCTCGGGGAAAATACCAAGAATCCCACCCTCAGTTACAGTGCCGATTGCAGTTTTTACAGCCGATACATCACCCGAACCGCGATTTACTGCAAAAGCACCTAATTTATGAAGTAAAAAGGCTAATATTTTATTCGAAAACAGTTCTTTTTTGCCCATAAAATGAATTTGATTTGGGCATAGCACAATAAGCAACACCATATCCCAAAAGGACTGGTGGTTGCAACAAAGTATATATCCCGTCTTATCTGTAAAACCGCCATTTACTTCAAGTTTGAAAAACAACTTTACAACTACAGCGGCAAGCGCCTTTACAAATCTATAAAACTTACCCATTCATTTTTTCCTTAATGACATTATAAAGTGCTGTGAGAGATTCTTCAAAATCATATTCCGAAGTGTCAACTATAACCGAATCATCGGCAGGCTTTAGCGGTGCTATATCACGGTGTGAATCGTTATAATCTCGCACCTTCATATCCTCGTAAACCTCCTCAAAGGTAACAGTTTGTCCCTTTTCGGTAAGTTCAAGATATCGGCGGCGTGCACGCACCTCAGGTGAGGCAGTTAAGAATATCTTAATTTGTGCATCGGGAAGCACTACTGTGCCTATATCCCTACCGTCCATAATTGCATTGTTTTGCTTTGCAAGGTCACGCTGAATATCGAGCAAAAATGCCCTTACGGGTGGTTTTGCCGAAACGGCTGATGCCATCATTGAGGCCTCGGGTGTACGAATTTTATCCGACACATCATCACCATTTAAGAAAACCCTTTGCTCACCGTTTACAAACTTGATTTCAACCTTTGTTTCATTAAGAATTGCTTCGATATCGCATTCAAGTGAGGTATCAATGCCCTTTTCCAAAAATTTAAGACCTACCGTACGATAAAGTGCACCTGTATCAATGTAAATAAAGCCCAATCTTTGCGCTAATTTACGAGAAAGTGTGCTTTTGCCTGCCCCTGCAGGTCCATCAATTGCTACTGCTATCATATACTGCCTCCTGCTAAATTTCCTGTAGAAAATGCTATTTGTAAATTAAAGCCGCCTGTATAGGCATCAACATCTATAACCTCGCCTGCAAAATACAGATTGCTAATAATTTTAGATTCCATTGTAGCGGGGTTTATTTCCTTAACTGAAACACCGCCGCTTGTGATTATTGCCTCTTCAATATCCCGAAAGCCAATAACCGTTAGTGAAATGCCTTTAATGACATCTATCAGTTGTTGCCGTTGCTGTTTTGTAATTTGATTTACCTTTGTATGCTTATCTATTTTAGAGAGTTTCACCACAACAGGTATCAACCTTTGAGGTAACAGTTTATCAAGCGCATTTATAAAATCTTTATTGCTGTTTTCGTTAAAATCTCGTTGCAAACGACTATCGAGCGTTTGGATATCTAAAGCGGGTTTCAAATCTATTACGGCTTTATATTCCTTTTTGCCCATACGCCTCATGTGTGCCGAGGCCGACAAAACTATCGGACCCGAAATGCCAAAATGGGTAAAAAGCATTTCACCCATCTCGCTATATATCGGTTTTTTGGTACCCTCTTCAAAAATCGTAAGTTTAACATTTTTAAGAGAAAGTCCCATAAGGTCACTACAAAAGCCCTCGTAAATTTTAAGAGGCACCAGTGAGGGTGATATTTCGGTTACTGTGTGGCCAACGCTTGAGGCTAACAAATATCCATCCCCCGTTGAGCCTGTGCGGGAATAAGATTTACCACCCGTTGCAATTACTACTGCATCGGCTAAAATTTCGCTGCCATCTTCAAGTATTATGCCCTTTATTTGGCCATCACAAACCAACAAATTAGTTGCTCGGCCCACTTTGAACTTTACGCCTTGTTTTTTGGCCGCCGACACCAAAGCATCGGCTATGTCCATAGCCTTGTCCGACACGGGAAAAACCCGGTTCCCCCTTTCGGTTTTAAGCGGCACGCCCTCTTTTTCGAAAAATTCCATCGTATCTTTAGTATTAAAAGAGGAAAATGCCGAATAAAGAAATCTTGGGTTTTTGGGCACATTTGCAATAAGGGTTTCGTTATCGCAGTTGTTGGTTAGGTTGCACCTTCCCTTGCCTGTTACAAGAATTTTACGAGCAGGGCGCTCATTTCTCTCAACGACTAATACACTATGTCCCTTAGCGCCGGCTCTATACGCCGCCATAAGACCTGCTGCACCGCCACCAATAACTACAACACGCTTCACCTTATCACCTTCTATCTAATCTATTTTAATATAATTTTATAAAAAAGTAAAGTAAAACTATAATCAAGACAACAAAAAAGGAGATGCGATGCATCCCCTTTTCAATTTTATTTTGCGTAATCTATCGCACGATTTTCACGAATTAGATTTACCTTGATTTGACCCGGATACTCAAGCTCGTTCTCGATACGCTGTGCAATATCGTGAGCGATAAGCACCATATCATCATCTGAAACTATCTCGGGCTTAACGATAATTCTTACCTCACGGCCTGCCTGAATTGCATACGAACGCTCTACTCCATTGAAAGAATTGGCGATTTCTTCAAGTTTTTCAAGACGCTTAATGTAATTCTCAATATTCTCTCGGCGGGCACCGGGACGGGCTGCTGAAATAGCATCTGCCGCCTGAACTATGCAAGCAATAACGGTCTTCGCCTCAACCTCGCCGTGATGGGCATGAATAGCGTGGATAACCTCTTCGTTTTCCTTATACTTTCTTGCCGCCTCAACACCAAGTTGAATATGGGAGCCTTCTTGCTCGTGGTCAAGCGCTTTGCCAAGGTCGTGGAGTAAACCTGCACGCTTTGCCAAGGTAACATTTGCACCGATTTCGGCCGCAATAAGACCTGATAGATGACAAACCTCCAAGGAGTGATTAAGCACGCTTTGACCGTAACTTGTACGATAGCGGAGTTTACCTATAAGTTTAACAATTTCGGGGTGGATATTATGAATACCTGCCTCTAAAATTGCACGCTCACCCTCTTGCTTAATTGTTGCCTCAACTTCGGCAGTTGCCTTGTTAATCATCTCTTCAATTCTTGCAGGGTGAATACGACCGTCAAGAATAAGTTTTTCAAGGGTAAGCCTTGCTATCTCTCTTCTTACGGGGTCAAAACAAGAAACTGTAATAGCCTCAGGTGTATCATCAATAATAAGGTCAGCACCTGTTGCAGTTTCAAGGGCGCGAATATTTCGTCCCTCACGGCCGATAATACGACCCTTCATTTCATCATTGGGCAAATTAACCACCGAAACGGTGATTTCAGAAGTATGGTCTGCCGCACAACGCTGGATAGCGTGTCCCACAATTTCGCGGGCCATACGGTCAGCCTCTTCTTTGGTTTGCTTTTCAATTTCTAAAATCTTAACTGCTTTTTCGTGATTTAACTCACCATCAAGAATGCCTAACAAATAATCTTTAGCCTCTTGCTTTGTAAAACCCGATATTTTTTCGAGCATATCAATTTGGCTCTTCTTAATTCTCTCGCACTCTTCAAATTTTTCTTCAATTTCTTTTGCTTTTTGACTTAATTTTTCTTCTTTAGCTTCGATGTTATCAATCTTTCGGTCAAGCGCTTCTTCTTTTTGCTGCAAGCGATTTTCACTTCGCTGAATATCACTTCTACGCTCTTTAATATCACGCTCGGCTTCCTGGCGCAACTGATATACTTCATCCTTTGCTTCGATGAGAAGTTCTTTTTTCTTGGTTTCGGCATTTTTTATAGCATCACTCAAAATGCGACGGGCTTCATCTCTTGCCGTGCCAAGTTCGGTACTATCCGCTTTTCTTCTATAAGCAGAACCTGTAAAAAAACCAACAACGCCTAAAACAACGGCGATAACACCACCAATGATATAGGGCATTAAAAATGCACCTCCTTATATAATATTACGGTTTAAGACGGAACCGTATTTATCCGGATAGACACCTTTCCCACTCGCCATAGTGATAAAAGACAACACTCTATCAGTGTTATTTTACCACTATATTTATATCGTGTCAAGGTAAATATACTACTTGTTGTGTTTTTAGTATTGATTTTGTTTTTCTTTGTTGTATAATATAACTGTATTTTGAAAGGGTGATACATAATGAATATTGCAGTAATAACAGGTGCCTCCTCAGGCCTTGGAATTGAATATGTTAAAGGCGTAGCCCAAAAATATCAAGGCATTGATGAAATATGGTTATTGGCACGCCGCAAGGATAGATTGGAAGCCGTTGCAAAGCAAATCACCAACATTCCTTGCAAAGCGGTTGTTTGCGATGTAACTAATAAAAAAGACCTTGAAAATTACAAAAATTTACTCTTGTCGGCGAATGCCGATGTTAAACTTTTAATAAATAATGCCGGCTTTGGAAAATTGGGGTACTTTGAAGAAATAGACATAAATTCAACCTCCGGCATGGTTACTCTCAACTGCGAAGCGCTTACTGTGATGACCCATATCACACTTGAATTTATGAAGGAAAAAGCTGAAATTATAAATGTTTGCTCGATAGCCTCCTTTGTGCCAAATGCAAGAATGGCGGTTTATTCTTCTACAAAGGCCTTTGTTATGAGTTTTTCAAGGGCGCTCCGTTATGAACTTAAGCGCCGCAAAATCAATGTTCTTGCCGTTTGTCCCGGACCTATGGATACCGAGTTTTTATCTATAGCCGACATACCAAAAGGTGCCAGCCGCACCTTTGATACACTCCCCCGTGTTAACCCCAAAAAATGTGCGCTTAAATCTCTTGATGCTTCTAAAAAAGGGAAAGCAGTTTATACAAACCGCCTTTTTTATAAGTTCTACCGTTTTTTAAGCCGCATTGTTCCACACAGCATCTTAATGAAAGCGAGTGCAACCTAATATGCAAATTTTTTTGAGAATTATTTCAAGCGGCGCCGTTGTAAACTTTTTTCTCGTGATTTTAGGCTCGGTAATCGGCCTTTTGTTTGGGAAAATAATCCCCAAAAAACTTACAAATGCTTTTATGACAGGCATGGCGCTATGTGTCCTTTTAATAGGTGTTGACGGAATTTTAATCGACGGCGTCAACATAATAATTGTTATAGTTTCAATGATTATCGGAACGGTTATCGGTGAGTTGATCGACCTTGATGCGCTCATAAACAAATTGGGGTTATCTCTCGAAAACGAATTCGCCAAGAAAGGTAAAAATGTGGCAGTAGCACAAGGTTTTTCGGCCGCAACATTGTTGTTTTGTGTGGGTGCTATGACCATAGTCGGCTCTATCTCAAGTGGACTTTCGGGCGATAACGCAACCCTTTATTCAAAATCGGTTATCGACTGTATTTCGGCCATTGTTTTAACAACAACTATGGGTTTTGGCGTATTGTTTTCTTGTCTTTCGGTATTGCTTATTGAAGGCTCTATAACACTACTTGCCGTTTTTGCCTCGCAAGTTTTAACAAACGACATAATTATACACATGTCTTGTGTGGGCTCCCTTTTAATTGTAGCCCTGGCGCTTAATATGTTGGGTGTTACTAAAATCAAGGTTGTAAACTTTGTTCCCGCAATTTTTATTCCGATAATTCTTTGCCAGTTTATGTAAAAATAAAAAGAGTGTCCTCGGACACTCTTTTTTATTTGAAAGTGGCTTCAAGGCGATAAATCGGCAAGCCCTCGGCTATAAATCTACTTTCATATTCGGTTATAATATTTTGCTCGGCGAATTCGCTATTATGTAAATCAAGAGTAACGTTTTTAAGTGACATCCCAAAATCTGACATTTGCTCAATGCTAAATTCAAAAAGTCCCATATTATCGGTTTTGAAGTGTATTTCGGCGCCCTCTTTTAAGAGTTTTTTATATATTTTCAAGAAGTTTTGTGCAGTTAATCTATGCGAAGCGTATTTCTTTTTGGGATACGGGCAAGAAAAATTAAGAAAAAGCCTTTCGGCCTTGCCTTTTTCAATATAGGTCGGCAAATATTCGGCCTTTACACACAAAAATAAAATGTTATCTAATTTTTCCCTTTTAGCCTTTTCGGCTGCGCTTACTATAACATTTGCCACCTGTTCCACGGCGATAAAATTGATTTCGGGATGCCTTTTTGCCATTTCGCAAACAAAGCCGCCCTTGCCACAACCTATCTCTAAAAACAAAGGAGCGGTGCGACCAAAATATGTATCAAGGTCGATATATTCCGCTGCATCGTCGGCCTTGCTGAAATCACGAAGAGTTGGCTTTATAAGTATGAGATTATCGTCACAACCCGTAAGCCTTGTTTCTAAATTTTTCTTTTTTCTCATTCGCATAAATTTTTCTCCCTTTTCGTGCTTTTTCTATTACAACATTATACCCGAAGTCTTTTTCTTTTTCAAGAATTCGCCTTGACTTTTTATTTTGGCAATTATATAATTATTTATGTTGCAAATTTATAAACATGCGGATGTGGCGGAATGGCAGACGCGCTAGATTCAGGTTCTAGTAGTAGTAATACTGTGTGGGTTCAAGTCCCATTGTCCGCACCAGAAAAACAAAGCGCTCGTAT
>JAZRZR010000087.1:0-23592 GCA_045601525.1 Acutalibacteraceae bacterium | reverse complement strand
ATAGAACTAAATAAAAAATATTATAATAATATACTTTATTTTTTTCGCGCGTTGTGATATAATCAATATGAATATTTAGTTTTTTGGGGAAGGGGGATTTTACCGATGAAAAAAAGCCTTAAAAAAATTCTTTGCGCTCTTTGTTGTCTTGCGCTTGTTTTGGCACTTTCGGGTTGTAGTTTGCCTACAACTGATACCGATTCTTTGCTTAAACCGCCGCGTGCTTCAGGTGAGCTTTATCATATACAAAAGGCCTTGGAAGCATCGGTTAAAGAAAAATTCACCCTTAAATTCCCAACAAGCGGCGAGTGGCGAAGCGCAATTATTGAGCGTGACCTTGATAGTGACGGTACAAACGAAGCTATCGCCTTTTACAGTACAGTTACCGATAATGTCGTTTCAATGCATATAAATCTTATTGACCAAAAGGATGGCAAATACTATTCGGCGAGCGATATAAAATGCGTTGCAACGGGTGTTGAGTCGGTAGATTTTCGTGATATGGACGCCGATGGTAATTTTGAGGTTTTGGTGGGCTGGTCGGTTTATGGTGCCCTTGATAAGCAGTTGGGAGTTTACAGCTTTTCCGAGGGTCTTCTAAAGCAAAGGCTTATGGAAAAATATTCGAGTTATATCTGCCTTGATTTTACAGGTAACGGCCGAAACGATATTTTTGTAAACCATCTTGATACCATAAGTACGACTGCAACCGCAAAACTGCTTTCATTTGCCGATGGCGGTATTACCGAGCAGGGCGTTTGCATACTTGACGGCTCGGTTACCTCTCACGCAACCCCGATTGTAGGCAAACTTCCAAACGGCAATACAGCGGTTTATATAGATGCCGTAAAGGGCAACGGAATGATTACCGAAATTCTTGAAATTGCGGCAGACGAAACATCGGGTTTGCTTCACAATGTTTTGCAGGCCAACGGAAACAGTATTTCCACCTATCGTGCTTCGGCGGTTTCGGTGAGGGATAACGATGGGGACAAGGTGTATGAAATCCCGATGCCCGAACTACTCACCATTTCAAATGTTGCAGATGGCGAAAATGTTTATAAAACAAGATGGTATGTTTATGATAGCGGAGATTTGAGACTTCAAATGAGCGCTCTTATGAATTATACTGACGGGTATTATATAACCCTTCCGCTTAAGTGGGAGGACGCTGTTTCGGTAATTCGTGATACCGCGAACCGAGTAAGAACCATAGCCGCCATTGATAAACAAACAGGTAACTCCTCGCATATTATTTTGAGGGTTCAGGCGGTGCCGGTTACGGCGGTTCCGTCCTTTGAGGGTTACGATAAGGCAAAGGCTTTTGAGGTTGGTCGAAATGATGGGTATTACTATGTTGCTCAATTAACCGATTACCAAGGTCCCGAGGCAGTAACTGCCGAGGAGTTTAAGTCATTATTCAAATTATTTTAGGAGTTTGTTATGAAGAGGATACTAATTGTAGAAGATGAGGTAGCAATTCGTGAGTTTGAGGCAATCAATCTAAAGAGGGTTGGCTATACAACAGTTGAGGCGGGCTCGGGAGAAGAGGCGCTTGATATTTATGATAGCGACCCCCAAGGCTTTGATATTGCCCTTTTGGACATTTCGATGCCCGGTATGGACGGTTTTGCTCTTTGCGAGGAACTTCGCCGCCGTTCAAAAGCCCTTGGCATAATTATGCTTACGGCAAGAACACAGGAGATGGATAAAATCAGCGGTCTTATGAAGGGGGCCGATGATTACATAACAAAGCCCTTTAGCCCAACCGAACTTTTGGCAAGGGTCGATTCGCTTTATCGCCGTGTAGAAATGCACAACGCTACAACTGCCGCAAAGAGCAGCGATGAAATCACTTTGGGCGAGTTTACACTTAATCTTCGCCGCAGAACTCTTTGTAAGAGCGGAAAAAACATTGAACTCACACAGGTTGAGTTCCAAATTATTGAATATTTCTTCACCAATCCCGACACAGCGCTTGACCGTACCGACATTCTCAACAAGGTTTGGGGAGACGCTTATTTCGGCGAAGAAAAGATTGTTGATGTTAATATTCGCAGGCTTCGTATGAAGATAGAAGACCAGCCCTCAAGTCCCAAGCATTTGGTAACGGTATGGGGTATGGGATATAAGTGGAACACTAACATAATCTAATAAATTTTGAAATTTTCAAGAAAGGAGGATACCTATGGAGACCGAAATCAAATTCAGAAGTATTGCACACCAGTGGATATTTAAGGTGTTGCTTTTGGTAGTGGCATTTGTTGTGGTTGTAGAGATTGTTTTGTGCTCTTTCGTAAGGGCGCTTTATATTGAGCGAGTTCGTTCGCGCGCAAATGAGTATGCTGAAGATTTTTCGGTGCTTTCGATGGTGTCCGCCGAAAATTTCTATTCGGTATCCCGTGAATATACCGAGGACTTTGCCCACAAGGACAAAATAGATATTGAAATTATTGACTCCTACGGAAATCTTTTCATTTCCACTAAGGGTTTTATAACAAATTATGAAAAAATGCCCGATTACGAGGCAGCAAAAAACAACACCGATGGCTCGGCCACCGTTGAAACCATAAGCAGCACGGGCGAGGCTATTCTTTGCGGTACTAACATTTTGCCCGATTATGGCAACGGCTCTAACGGCGCTGTTCGTTGGCGCATATCATTAGAGGGTGTTAATAAGCACATAAGGGTTTTACAGCTTGTGATGATAGGGGTAGGCATCCTTGTTATAGGTCTTACCTATTTGCTTGGTCAGTACTTTATGAAATCAATCGTAAAACCGATAAAAACAGTTTCTCTGGCGGCAAGAAAAATCGCAACGGGTGATTATGCAACCGAGATTGAACTGCACAAAAACGATGAGATTGGCGAACTGTGTGATGCCATAAACTATATGTCGGCCGAACTTAGACAAACCGAGAATATGAAGAACGATTTTATATCCTCGGTATCCCACGAGCTTCGCACACCCTTAACGGCTATTCGCGGTTGGGGTGAAACGGCAATGATGTCGGTAGGCACCGATGAGGAGATTGTAAAAAAAGGCCTTGATGTTGTGCTGAGCGAGGCCGAGAGACTTTCTTCCTTGGTTGAAGAGCTGCTTGATTTTTCCCGTATGCAGTCGGGCAGACTTTCTCTTAATTCTACCTGCATAAACGTTTCCGATGTAATGCAAGAGGTTGCCCAAATGTACACCGAGCTTGCTAACCAGCAGGAAATATCTTTAAGCTTCATTGCTCCTAAATATGACTCGGTTATAGAGGGCGACAAAAACAGATTAAAACAGGTGTTTATCAATATTGTTGATAATGCCGTTAAATATACAGAGGCGGGCGGTCAGGTTCTCATTACTCAAAACGAGGAGGAGGGCTGTGTTCGTGTAACCGTAAAGGATACGGGCGTTGGCATACCCGCACAGGATATTGATAGAGTTAAGGAAAAATTCTTCAAATCAAATAAAACGGTAAGAGGTTCGGGAATCGGTCTTGCGGTGGCCGATGAGATTATCAAACAGCACGGCGGTCTTTTGTTTGTGGAAAGCAGTGAGGGCGTAGGAACAACTGTTACTATTGCCTTGCCTCTTTATGAGCCGCCGATAGAAGAGCCCGAACAAACAACACTTGAACCCTTGGCAAAGGATGGAGAAAACAATGGGTAAATGCAAATATACCTCAATCGGCGGACAAGCATTGATTGAGGGGATAATGATGCGGGGCGAAAAAACCGCGTTGGCAGTAAGAAAGCCGGACGGTAATATAGATTTGTCGTATATGGACTATACCCCCATAACCAAAAAATACAAGGCTTTAGGCTTGCCGATTATCAGGGGCGTGGTAACCTTTGTTGAATCGATGCTTTTTGGCTATAAGGCCCTTATGAAGTCAGCCGAAATTTCGGAATTTACAACCGAGGATGAGGTTAAGGGAACCGAGCGAAGCGAGGAAGAAAAGAAAAAAGAAAGTGTAATACTCACTGTTATTATGGGTGTTGCGAGTGTTTTGGCAATAGTGCTTTGCTTTGTGTTGTTTCTTTATTTGCCTGCCTTGGCGCTTGATGGCTTGGCATTTCTTACAAGCGATAAAATTTTAAGATTTGCTCCTGTTATTGAGGGTTTTATTCGCCTTTTGATTCTTGTTTTGTATATGTACGGCGTTTCCCGCATGAAAGAGATAAAAAGGGTGTTTATGTATCACGGCGCCGAGCACAAAACAATCTTTTGTTATGAACACAAAAAGGAACTCACGGTGGAAAATGTTAGGGAAGAAAAACGCTTTCACCCCCGTTGCGGCACTTCGTTTTTGGCGCTTATGGTGCTTGTGAGCATTATTGTTTCCTCGGCAATTTCGGTTCTTTGGCCGACACTCCGTGAGGACAGCACAATTATTTGGGTGCTTATTAAGCTTTTGCTCGTGCCATTGGTTTGCGGCATCGGTTATGAGCTCATAAAAATTTGCGGAAAGCACGATAATATATTTACAAAAATCATATCGGCACCGGGAATGTGGTTTCAGCACATAACCACAGTCGAGCCAGAGGACGATATGATAGAAATCGCAATAGCCGCTATGAATGCGGTTATTCCCGAAAGGCAAGAAAAGACGGAAAATGACTGTATTTAACGCTTATAACGAAACCAAACGTGCGCTTAAAGAGGCGGGGATTGAGCCCTTTGCTTTTGAGGCACGTCAAATAATCAGACATATAACTGGCCTTTCGAATAATGAAATTATGATGCGGTATAATTCTTCTTTGAGCGAGTTAGAGGAATCTTATTTACAGGTTGTTCTTTCCCGCCGCATAAACCACGAGCCGCTTCAGTATATACTTGGCGAGTGGTCCTTTTACGGCCTTGATTTTATAGTTGGCGAGGGTGTGCTTGTGCCAAGGGCGGATACCGAAACCTTGGTTGATACGGCAATCGAGTTTCTAAAGGACAAAGAGGATGCTAATGTACTTGATTTGTGTTCGGGAAGCGGCTGTATAGCCGTTGCAATCGCCAAAAACACGGCCACAAGGGTTGACGCGCTCGAAAAATATGATGCGGCCTATGATTATTTAATAAAGAATATCGAAAAAAATAATGCACAGGTGGTTCCGATAAAGGACGATGTCTTTAGCTTCACTCCTGATAAAAAATATGACATTATAGTAAGCAATCCTCCTTATGTTTCGGCTGATGAAATGGAGCTTCTTGATGAGGAAACAAAACAGGAGCCTGATACAGCACTTTATGGCGGCGAGGACGGACTGCTTTACTACCGCGTAATAGCAAAAAATTATCCGAAACACTTAAAGGCGGGCGGAATGTTGGCCTTTGAGGTCGGGTTTTCCGAGGCTGAGGCCGTAAAGCAAATCCTTTTGGAGTCGGGTTTGCAAAATATCGGCACCAAAGAGGATATAAACGGAATTCAGAGGGTAGTTTTTGGGACAGTAAAATAAGTATAATAAGCTTGTAAATTAAGAAAAGGCAGGTATAAAATATGGCAGACGATAAAATTAAAGCATTGGAAACCGCGATTTCTCAACTCGAAAAGCAGTTTGGCAAGGGCTCGGTAATGCGCCTTGGCGAAAATGCAGGAATGAATGTTGAACATATTAACACAGGCTCGGTAGCGCTTGATTTGGCGCTCGGCATAGGCGGTGTTCCGAAGGGCAGAATTATTGAAATTTATGGTCCGGAATCTTCGGGTAAAACAACCTTGGCACTTCATATTGTAGCCGAGGCACAAAAGGTTGGCGGCACCGCGGCTTTTATTGATGTTGAGCATGCGCTTGACCCCGAATATTCTAAAAACTTGGGCGTAAACATTGATGACCTTTTGGTATCGCAACCCGATACAGGTGAGGATGCTCTCGAAATCACCGAGGCTCTTGTCCGTTCAGGTGCTATTGATGTGGTTGTTATTGACTCGGTTGCCGCATTGGTGCCCAAGGCAGAGATAGAGGGCGATATGGGTGATAATCACGTGGGTCTTCACGCTCGCCTTATGTCACAAGGTCTTAGAAAGTTGGCAGGCGTTATTTCGAAATCTAACTGTATTGCAATATTTATCAACCAATTGCGTGATAAGATTGGTGTTATTTACGGAAGCAGCGAGACCACCACAGGCGGTAGAGCGCTTAAGTTCTATTCGAGTGTTCGTATTGATATTCGCCGTGTTGAAGCAATAAAGCAAAACGGCGAAATTATAGGAAACCGCACGCGTGCAAAGATTGTTAAAAACAAAGTGGCTCCTCCCTTTAGAGAGGCTGAGTTTGATATTATGTACGGCACAGGTATTTCCCGTGAGGGCGAGATTGTTGACCTTGGCGTTAAATTTGAGGTTTTGCGTAGAAGCGGCGCTTGGTTCTATTATGGCGAAACCCGTATAGGTCAGGGTAGAGATAATGTTAAGCAGTTGCTTTTAGATAATCCAGAATTGGCAAATGAAATCGAGAGCAAAATTCGTGATGCTATGGCAAACAAGCCTGTAGAAATACCCGAAAAGGTAGAAAATGTAACCGCTCCCGTTATTCCCGAGGTTAGCGAAATTAAACCCCGTAAAAAAATCGATATTGATATTGCGGTTGAAGAATAATGACTGTTTTAGCCATTAAAAAGGCAAAAAATCATCTTTTTTCAGTCACACTCAGCGATGGTAAAACCGAGTTTCTTGATAAGGACACCGTGGCCGAGGAGGGACTGCACGAAGGCGATGAAATTTCAAACGAAAGGCTTAAAGAACTTCTTTCCTCCTCTCAAAAAAGACGGGCAGTGGCACGCAGTCTTTGGTATTTAGAGCAGGGAGATATGTCGAAAAGGGCCCTTGTTAAAAAATTAACTGCCGCAAAATTTGATAAAGGCGCTATGGAATATGCCGTTATTCGTATGCAAGAGGTTGGACTTATAAACGACCAAAGGTATGCTGAAAGATTGGCTGAAAAACTGCTTTCGGCCTGTGTTTCAAGGCGAGAGGCTCTTGTCAAAATGCAAAATAAGGGACTTGATAGGCAAACGGCACAGTTGGCACTTGATTTGTTCGAGTGTGATGAAACGGCTCAAATAAAGGCGCTTATAATAAAGAAATATAAAAACCGCCTTACCGATGAAGAATCGGTGAGGAAGGTTTTTGCCGCTTTACAAAGGAAAGGCTTTGGGTATTCCAATATAAAAGCGGTTTTAAGGCAATATAGCGAAGAACTACAAAACAGCGAGGATTAAAATGGGATATAAGGTAGCACTTGTTTCTCTCGGTTGTCCTAAAAATCAGGTGGATGCCGAGGCAATGCTTTATTCACTTAAGGAGTCCGGCTTCGAGATAGGTATCGAGGAAGCCGAGGCCGATGCAATTATAATTAACACCTGTGGATTTATCGAGTCGGCAAAGGCCGAGGCGATAGAGAATATTTTAGAGGCGGCACGCTATAAGAACGAGGGAAATTGCAAGGCTCTTATTGTAACGGGCTGTCTTGCCGAGCGATACAAGGACGATATAACAAAAGAAATATGTGAGGTTGATGCCGTTGTAGGTATTGGCTCAAACGGCAAGATTGCCGAGATAGTTAAAGCGGCGATTGAGGGAAGACCCTCCAACTGCTACGGCAGTAAATATGACCTTAACCTTAATGCCAAGCGTATTTTGGGCGGTATGCCCTATACGGCTTATATTAAAATTGCTGATGGTTGTAACAACTGTTGTACCTACTGTGCAATACCTAAAATCAGGGGAAAAATGAGAAGTCGCACAATTGAGGATATCGTGGCAGAGGCAAAACATCTTGCCGAAGGCGGAGTTACCGAGTTAATTGTTGTGGCACAGGATACAACGGCATACGGTGAGGATATTTACGGTCAGCCACGGCTTTCGACACTTTTAAGCGAGCTTTGTAAGATAGAAAAACTGCATTGGATTCGCACCCTTTATACATACCCAGAAAAGATTACTGATGAATTGTTAGAGGTTATTAAACGTGAAGAAAAATTGGTGGAGTATCTTGATATTCCGCTTCAACATATAGATGGTGAGATTTTACGCCGTATGAATAGGCGAGGCGACGCAAAAAGCCTCTCGACTCTTATTGATAAAATAAGAGAAAAGGTGCCAGAAATTACACTTAGAACCACCTTTATAACGGGTTTCCCGGGAGAGAGCGATAAGCAGTTTGAAGCGCTTCACGCCTTTGTTAAGGAAAAGAAATTTGATAGGCTTGGTTGTTTCACATATTCGGCCGAGGAGGATACAATAGCGGCAGGATATGAAGACCAAATTGATGAGCAAACCAAGCAGGATAGATTAGAGCTTATTATGGATGAACAATCGGTAATAAGCGCTCTTAAAAACGAAGAAAAAATCGGCAAAACAGTAGAGGTTTTGGTTGAGGGATACGATGATTATATCCGTTGCTATTTTGGACGCAGCCGATATGATGCTCCCGAGATTGACGGAAAGGTCTTTTTCATAACCGAGCGTCCTTTAGTGCTCGGCGAATATGTAAATGTTTTGATAAATGATTGTCTTGAGTATGATTTACTCGGCGAAACGAAGGAGTAATTATGAATTTACCTAATAAGTTAACCCTTGCAAGAATGCTCGCAACACCCGTCTTTTTAATCTTGCTTATGTGGAATTTTAAGTATCACTTTATTGCGGCGCTTGTTCTCTTTATTGCGGCTTCGCTTACCGATATGTTTGATGGGAAATATGCCCGCAAGCACAATATGGTTACCGATTTCGGCAAGTTTTTGGACCCTATTGCCGATAAAATGCTTGTAACTGCCGCACTTATAGGCTTTTGTGCGATGGGTATCGGCAAGGGCATATCAGCAGTGCTTTTCATTATGCTTTTCAGAGAGTTTTTGGTTTCCTCTATACGCATGATAGCGGCGGCATCTCCCTCAAAAAAAGTAATTGCCGCAAACATTTGGGGCAAACTAAAAACCGTTAGCCAAATGGTTGCCATAATTTATATTCTTGCCGCCGAGGCGTTAAAGGAAATTTTGGCTTTCTCCACATTGTCGGCTGTTCTCGACTTTTTCACCACCATTCTTTTGTGGATAGCCACCGCGCTTGCCGTAATTTCGGGTGCAATATATTTGTTTGATAACCGCGAGTATATCAATACCGCAAAATAAATATAGACAAAACAGAAAAAAAGAATATAATAATATTATAGTATAGATGCGTTTATCGGGAGAAGTAACTTTAAGAAGCGCTTGTAAGGGATAAGACCTCGTGACTGAAAGGGTCTTTCAAGCGAACAAAGCGAAATGCACCCGCCAGCACACAGGCAGGAAATAGAAAGAGTATTGCCCGTGCGTTTGCCGCGTTAAGGCGTTTAAGGTATAAACAGGAGTGGGACCGCGGTCATACCGCCTCCGTCGAAAGACGGGGGCGGTTTTTATGTCCTCACCATATTTTATAAGGAGTTATGTATGTTTAAGAGAATAAGAGAAGATGTAGCGGCAGTTATGGAGAGAGACCCCGCCGCACGCTCATTTTGGGAAGTGTTTTTTCTATATCCCGGCGTTAAAGCGCTTAGAATGTATAGAAGAGCTCATTTTTTCTATCAAAAGAAAATGTATTTTATTGCGAGATATATTTCGCAAAAATGTGTGCGCAAAACGGGCATAGAAATTCACCCTGCCGCTAAAATCGGCCGCCGTCTTGTTATTGACCACGGTAACGGCATAGTAATAGGTGAAACCACCGAAATCGGTGATGATGTGCTTATTTATCAGGGTGTAACCTTGGGCGGTACAGGTAAGGATACCGGTAAACGCCACCCAACAATTGGCAATAATGTAATGATAAGTTCGGGCGCAAAGGTGTTAGGTCCCTTTAAGGTGGGGGATAACTCTCGTATAGCGGCGGGCGCCGTTGTGCTTGAAGAGGTTCCTGAAAACTGCACCGTTGTCGGCGTTCCTGCCCGAGTGGTAAGGCGGGGCGGCGCAAAGGTTGTTCCCCTTGACCAAATTCATATCCCCGACCCCGTAGCCCAAGAGATTTGCAGACTTGAGGTAAAACTGACTAATCTCGAAAACCAACTTAAAGAAATGAAAGGTGAAGAAAAATGAAAATTTTTAACACATTAACAAGAACAAAAGAAGAGTTTGTACCGATAGAGCCCGGCAAGGTAAAAATTTACGCTTGCGGACCTACCGTTTATAATTTCATTCATATCGGTAACGCTCGCCCATTGTGCGTTTTCGATGTTCTTCGCCGCTATTTAGAGTGGAAAGGTTTTGAGGTTACATTTGTTCAAAACTTCACCGACATTGACGATAAACTCATCAAAAAAGCAAACGAGGAGGGCATAACCGTTCCCGAGGTTGCCGAACGCTACATTAAAGAATTTTGGGTAGACGCCAAGGGTATGAATGTGCGAGAGGCCTCGGTGCATCCCCGTGCCACCGATAACATAGAGCAAATCATTGATATTATCAAAAAGTTGTTTGATAAGGGCTTTGCTTATGAATCGGGCGGAGATGTTTATTTCCGCGCTAAGAAGTTTAACGAGTACGGTAAGCTTTCTCATCAGCCGCTTGAAGACCTTGAGGCAGGCGCACGCATTTCGGTGGGTGAGATTAAAGAGGATGCTATGGACTTTTGCCTTTGGAAGGGTGCTAAACCCGGCGAGCCGTTTTGGGATTCGCCTTGGGGCAAGGGAAGACCGGGCTGGCACATAGAGTGCTCGGCAATGTCAACACGCTATCTTGGCGAAACAATAGATATACACTGCGGCGGTCTTGATCTTATTTTCCCCCACCACGAAAATGAAATTGCACAAAGCGAGTGTGCTAACGGATGTCACTTCTCGCACTATTGGATGCATAACGGCTTTATAAATGTTGATAATCACAAGATGTCAAAGTCGCTTGGAAACTTCTTTACAGTTCGTGATGTGGCACAGGTTTACGGCTATGAGCCTATCCGCTATCTTATGATTTCTTCGCATTACCGCAGCCCCATTAACTACTCAACCGATATTATCACACAGGGTCAGAGCGCGCTCGAACGCCTTTATACCTGCCGAGACCGTATAGATTTTGCCCTTTCTCACGCAACCGATGGCGGCGAGGCTCCCGAATTTATAGAAAAGCGTCGCACCGCCTTTATAGAAGCGATGGATGATGACCTAAACACCGCCGATGCTTTGGCCGAGGTTTTCTCACTTGCCAAAGAAATCAACCTTTTGATTGATGCGGCGGGGGATAATCTTAAAAAAGGTGAACTTGAGCCTTGCGCCAAACTTTTTGATGAACTAACATCGGTTTTGGGCTTGCTTTATAACCGCAAGAGCAACGATTTGGATAGCGAGGTAGAGGCTCTTATCGCTGAGCGTACCGCCGCCCGCAAAAACAGAGACTTTGCCACCGCCGATGCAATTCGTGATAAATTAAAGGAAATGGGTATTCTTCTTGAGGATACACCACAGGGTGTAAAATGGTCGAAAATGTAAAACGGGAGCCCTTGGGCAACGGCATTTTTGTAAATGTATCGGATAACCATAAGTTCGGAACTGATGCAATATTGCTTGCAAATTTTTCCGCCCCACGAAAGAAAGATAAAGCGGTGGATATAGGCACAGGCTGTGGCATAATTCCGCTTTTATGGCTTCGTGAGGACAAAACCAGTGCTGCAGTCGGCATAGAAATAAGCGATGAGGCAACAGCCCTATTATCCCTTACAAAAGAGGAGTTAAACCTTGATAAATTAACCGTAATAAACAGTGATATACTGGACATTAAGGGAAAGATTGAGTTTGGCATACACACCCTTGTAACCTGTAACCCTCCCTATAAGGCCGAGGGAGCAGGGCTTAAAAGCCGAAAAGAGAGGGATAGAGTTGCGCGCCACGAAACAGCCTGCACATTAGAGGATATCGTTGCGACTGCCTCTCGGCTTTTGCAAACGAGCGGCAGACTTTGTATGTGCCACCGCCCCGAAAGATTGGCCGAACTGATTTGTCTTATGAAGCAGTATAAATTAGAGCCCAAAAGACTTCGCACTGTAGCCAAAAGACCGGGGAATGAGCCGTGGCTTATATTGGTTGAGGCAAAAAAGTGTGCAAATGTAGGACTTCGCATAGAGCCAACCCTCTTTGTTGAGGACGACAAAGGAAACTTCAGCAAAGAAATGATAGAAATTTACGGTGCGTATAAGGAGGCGTATCTTTAATGCAAAATAAATTGTATGTTGTGGGTACGCCGATAGGCAATTTAGGGGATATTTCCCACCGCGCTTTAGAGATTTTGAGCAGTGTTGATTTTATTGCTGCTGAGGATACCCGAGTCACCTCAAAACTTCTTAACCATTTCGGCATAAAAAAGCCCCTTGTTTCATACTTTGAACACAACAAAGCAGAAAAAGGGGAGATAATAATAAACCGCATATTAAAAGGGGAGGCTTGTGCATTAGTGTCGGATGCGGGTATGCCCGCTATATCCGACCCCGGAGAAGACCTTGTAAGACAAGCCTATCAAATGGGTGCCAAGGTGGAGTCGGTGCCCGGACCGAGTGCGGTGGTAACTGCTCTTAGTATTTCGGGAATGGAGAGTGGCCGCTTTTGCTTTGAGGGCTTTTTGTCGGTTAACAAGACAAGCCGTAAGGCGCATCTTGAGGAAGTTGCCGATGAGCGTCGCACTATGATTTTTTATGAGGCGCCGCATAAATTACTCGCCACCTTAAAGGATTTGGCAGAGTGTTTGGGTGATAGAGAAATAGCCGTTGTGAAGGAATTAACCAAAATTCACGAAACGGTAATGAGGACAACCCTTTATAACGCAGTAGAATATTTTGAAGAAAACCAACCCAAAGGCGAGTATGTTTTAATAATTGCAGGGGCAAAAGAGGAAAAAGACACCTTTAGTCTTGCAGATGCCACTGCCCTTGCGAAAAAATTTGTGGGTGAGGGTTTGCCCATAAGCCTTGCGGCAAAGAGAGCCGCCAAAGAAACGGGGCTTAAAAAAGGCGATATTTATAAGTCGCTTTTAGATAGCGAGCAACCCGAATAATACCAACCGAGTATTTCTTTATAGGTACTTCCGTTTTGCGCCATATATTCAGCTCCGTGTTGGCTTAACCCCACGCCGTGTCCGTAGCCGCGAGTGGTTATGCTAAAGAAATCAGATGAAAACACTATATCAAAATTTGCACTGCGAAGCCCTAATGCAAGTCTAAAGTCGTTGCCTGAAAGGGTGCTTTCGCAAACAGTAACGCTCTTAACTGTACCCGTTTCGCTTCGCTCAATATTTTTTATGTAGCTTTGAGCCTCACCCGAAAAGGAGCATTTGTCGTTAAGTGCGGCGACAAAGTCGGCAAGAGGAATTTGCACTGTGCAAAGATAGTCATCACAAAGCAAGTCCCCCATACTGTCAACCGATTTAAGATAAGGCAACTCCTTGCCCCACACATCAGCGCTGTTTTCGGTTTTGCCCGAGGACATTGAGTGAAAAGCGGCAAGTATAGGCTGATTCTCATATGTTATATATTCGCCGAAAACCGCCTTTACGGCATCGCGAAGTTTCTTTTCAAGGGTGTCGGCATTGTCGCCCCAGCCTTCACGGGCTTTTTCTATTGAGATATAGCCTTGGTTGGTTTTGGAATCGGTGGTTATATCGTATTCCTTGTCGGAGTTTTGATTTGCGGTGTAGAGTGTGTAGGTGTAGGCGGCAACCGCCTGTGCCTTTAGCGCTTCATCGTGATATGCGGCCGGCATTTCGGCGGCAAGTACCCCAACAAGATAATCCTCAATATCGAGGCTTACGGTTTTGTTAAGCGATGCATCAAACAATACAACCTTTCCCTTTTCGCTGTCAAGCGCGGGAGTAGGGGACGGTTCGGTCTTGGCGTTACCTCCAATTGCGAAAACGGGTAGTATAAGCATTAAAAAAATTAAAATAATGGTTAAAACAAGATAAATATTTTTCATTTTCGGTTTCCTTTATATGTTTTACTAATATATATGTAAGGAAAGCGCAAAAAATAAACGAAGGGTTGATAAAATGCGAAAAGAAATTAAAAAACTTTTCATATTAGGCGGTATAGGCACTATATGCGCCCTGTCCTTAAGAATGTTGCAGATAGTGGCTATAAGCGAGGCTCAAACAGGATTTTTCAGTCGAGAATTTGCCACCTTTGGCACCGCTATATCTATTTTGATTTTTGCTATAATAGCGGCGGTCGGAATTTACGCTATATCCGTAAAGAAAACGGCGGGCGAGCCACCCGTTATCACAAAAGGCTTTGCCGTTGCAAATTTTTTGTTGGCGGCAGCAATAATATATGAGGCCCTTTTTGCCAAGGTTTCGGCAAGTGTTCCAACATGGCAACTTATATTGCAGGTATTCACAGGCCTTTTAACCGCCATAGCCTTTTTGTATAAGGGCTACACTGCATTCAGCGGTCACAAAACCACTTATATAACCGAGGTTTTACCCATCGTTTTTTGGCTCACAAGACTTATAGTAACCTTTGCAACCTACATTTCGGTTTCGGTAATTGCCGACCATATTTTTGAAACGGCGGCCCTTTGCTTTGTGCTTATATACTTCTTGGTTATAGGCGAATATAACAGTGGTTATAAGCAAATGAAGAACGCAAAAAAGATTTTGCCTTTATCGGTTGTAACCTTTATTCTTTGTGCCGTTCACGCACTTCCGCAATTATTGCTTTTGATAACGGGAAGAGGCGAATTTTTACACGCCGATGTTGTTACCTATATAACCGATTGCGCCTTGCTTTTCTATATACCCTATCATACAGTTCTTTGCTTAAAGGGTGAGCCGTTAGAAGAGAAGAACGCTGATGAATTTGAAATAATCGAAATATAAAGATAAAACCCGAACGCCGCAGAGTTAAACTCTACGGCGTTCAGGTTTTGGGGATATGGGATATGGGGAAGGAGAAATTAAGTCCCCCGACACCGAGCAAGGCTCAGCATATTTTAAGTTGCGTCGCAGTGTCGGCAACGGGGTTTTTGGGGATTTTTATGCGAAACTCAACATAGTCCTTGCGGTCATACCGCTCTTTTTTTGCATCTATTCCGGCGTTTGCCATACTTTCAAGCAAACGATAAAGGCTATTTGTAAAAATTCGTATGTCACCGATAGCAGCCTTGTTTGTAGGCTTTTTAAGACTTTGCTTTTCGCTTAAAAGAGCATCGATGTATTTTTCGGTTTCCGATAGTGTTAACCCCTCGGCTAAAATGTGGTTTAGAGCATCACTTCTCATTTCATCATCAAGACGGATAAGGGCTCTCGCGTGCCTTTCGGTAAGCCGCGCGGCCACAATTCGCTCCCTAAGGGGATAATCAAGCCGCAATATTCTAAGTTTATTTGAAAGGGTAGATTGAGCAATACCCAATTGTTCGGCAACCTCGCTGTGCGGTAGCCCATAATCATTTATAAGTCGGTTAATTGCTTCGGCCTCCTCAAAAACCGAGAGATTTGCTCGTTGCAAATTTTCTATTATCGAATAAAAAGCGGCGGTGAGCGAGTCGGTGCGGTGAATAATGCAAGGAACTCTTTTAAGACCGATTTGTTTTGCGGCACGAAGTCTTCTTTCGCCGGCAATAAGTATATATTTTCCGTTTTGGTCGGGACGCACACAAAGAGGTTGAATAATTCCGTTTTGGCGGATGCTGTCGGCAAGCAAACTTAGTTCATACTCATCAAAGGTTTTTCTCGGTTGGTTCCTATCGGGTAAAATATCTTCGGTAGCAAGATTGATGTATTTTATGTTTTTATCACTGAATTTTTTCACACTCTCACCTCGTCTGAACTAATTATAGGGGAGAGAAAGGCGATTTGCAAGAAAAAGCGTTCGACAAAAAGAACCCACAAAAAACAAAAACAGCCGCATTAAAGCGGCTGTTTTGATATTTTAGCACTGTTTCTTGGATACTTTGTCGGAGTTTGCGAAATCTTTTTTATAATACAAAAGCATCTTTGTTCATCTTCGGTTAGATTTTCGCATATAATTTTTGGTTTTTCTCCTCCAAGCAAGGAAATAGCCTTTTGAGCCTCCTCGGCTTCCTGTTTTGCGGCGGGACCCTTAAGAGCCACAAAATGCCCTCCAACTTTAACAAACGGCATGCAATATTCCGAAAGAACATTAAGACGAGCAACGGCACGGGCAGTTGCAAAATCAAACTTTTCTCGAAGCAATTTGTTTTGTCCACCTTCTTCGGCGCGGGCGTGAATTGTTTCGGCTTCAAGGTTTAATGCTTTTAAAACTTCGTTTAGGAAGTTTATCCGCTTGTTAAGAGAATCAAGCAGGGTGAGTTTTATATCGGGCCTTGCAATTTTAAGCACAATACCAGGGAAGCCCGCTCCAGTACCTACATCTATTACCGAGGCGCCTGTTGGCAAATCCACATTTTTAAGAAAGAGCAAGCAATCATAAAAATGCTTTACAACAACCTCTTCGGGCTCGGTGATGGCGGTAAGGTTTATTTTCTCGTTCCACTCGAGCAATAAATTGCCGTATAGGTTAAGGCGCTCTATTGCCTTTTGGTCAGGCTCTAAACCAAACTCCAAAAGGCGAGGCAAAATTTTATCAATCGGAAATGTAATCATTACCTCTCTCCTGTCTTTGCTTTTCAAGATAGATGATAAGAATAGTAACATCGGCGGGGCTTACACCCGAAATTCGTGAGGCTTGACCGATATTTTTGGGCTTCACCTTTATGAGTTTTTCTTTTGCCTCAAGGCGAAGACCGTAAATGGCGTTAAAATCAATGTCCGAGGGAATAATTTGTTTTTCAAGGCGGAGCATTTCCTCAACCTGTGCTTGTTGGCGCTTTATATATCCCTCGTATTTAATCTCAACCTCTACCTTTTCGGCAACACTATCGGGAAGCTCGGGGCGAGCCTTGTCAAACTCTTTTAGGCACTCATAGGTTATTTGTGGACGCTTTATAAGTTCCTCTAATTTACAACCCGTAGTCAAGGGGGCTGTGCCTTGGCTGATGAGCATTTGATTTAGTTCATCACCGGGGGCTATGGTGGTTGATTTTAAGCGGGCAATTTCTTTTTTCTTTAAGTTTGTGCGATGCTCAAAGTCTTCCCACACTTCATCAGAAATAAGACCTAACTTTCTGCCTGTCGGCATTAGGCGTTCATCGGCATTGTCTTGTCGAAGCAGTAAGCGGTATTCACTGCGTGAAGTCATCATACGGTATGGGTCGGAGCAGCCCTTTGTCACAAGGTCGTCAACTAAGGTGCCGATATAACTTGATGAACGGGAGAAGATAAGCGGCTCGCGGCCAAGCACCTTGTGTGCGGCATTAACGCCCGCCAAAAAGCCCTGAACAGCGGCCTCCTCGTAACCCGATGAGCCGTTAAATTGACCTGCGCCGTAAAGTCCCGCAAAATCTTTTAACTCAAGGGTGGGGTTAAGGCAAATGGGGTCAATACAATCATATTCAATAGCATAGGCGTTGCGTATGATTTTAACATTTTCAAGACCCGGAATTGTCTTGTAAAACTCAATTTGCACCTCTTCGGGAAGAGAAGAGGACATACCCTGAAGATACATTTCTTCGGTGTCGGCACCGCATGGCTCAACAAAAAGTTGGTGGCGTTGCTTGTCGGCAAAACGGACAATTTTATCTTCAATACTCGGGCAATAACGAGGACCTACACCCTCGATTTCTCCCGCATATAACGGTGAACGGTGTAAGTTTTTAAGAATAACCTCTTTGGTTTTATCGTTGGTATAAGAAATGTGGCAAACCACACTGTTTTGGTTGGGGTTTTTGGTTGAAAAACTAAAGGGAACAATTTTTTCGTCGCCCTCTTGAAGCTCCATTTTAGAAAAATCAATACTGTCCTTTGCAACTCTTGCGGGCGTACCCGTCTTAAAACGACGAAGGGAAAGCCCCAATTTTTTAAGGCTTTCGGACAATTCGTTTGCGGGGAATTGCCCATCGGGGCCCGAGGAAAAGCTAACCTCACCCACAAAAATTTTACCGCCTAAAAACGTACCCGTTGCAAGTATTACGGTTTTACATTTATGAACAGCTCCAAGACGGGTGGTGAGAAGCCAACCCTCGTCGCATTTTTCGATACCTACAATCTCGGCTTGTCTTACATCAAGACCCTTTTGTAATTCAACGGCGTGCTTCATATAGCCGCTGTATGCACGGCGGTCAATTTGCGCACGCAAGGAGTGAACGGCGGGACCTTTTCCAAGGTTTAGCATACGGCATTGCAGCATAGTTTTATCGGCCGCCTTGCCCATTTCGCCGCCCAAGGCATCAAGTTCTCTCACCAAATGACCCTTGGCAGTACCACCTATCGAGGGGTTGCAGGGCATATTGCCTATCCAATCTGCACTAACTGTAAATATAGCAGTAGAGCAACCAAGCCTTGCGGCAACCAAGGCCGCCTCAATGCCTGCATGTCCCGCACCTATAACGGCAACATCGTAATTATCAGCAATGTAGTTCAAAATATCACCTCTATTTACCTACGCAGAAGCGCTTAAACACCTCGTCGGTAACCTCGTTTGTAACCCTTTGTCCCGTAAGGGAAAGGAGTGCCGCAACGGCATCATCTATGCAAATACCAACGGCATCGATGGTTTGTCCCTCGTTTAGCGCCGAAAGGGCCGCCTTTGAGGCCGAGAGTGCTCTTGCTGCACAGTCACGCTGTCTTTCACTGCCAAGAACAGCCGAATCGGCACTCAAATTGGCAACCTTTGTGATTTTTTGCACAGCGGCCGTAAGTTCGGCAAGACCATCCTTGTTTTTTGCCGAAATATAAACCGTCGGGAAGCCGTCAAAAACAGATTCATCTATTTGGGCTTCAAGGTCATTTTTATTAATAACAACAATAACCTTTTTGTCCTTTATATATTCAATTAAGGCCTTATCGTTACTGTCGAGCGGTTGGGTAGAGTCAAACACCGCAAGCACTAAATCGGCGGTGTTGAGTCGTTGCATTGCAAGTCCAACGCCCACGCTTTCAACAGTGTCCTTTGTTTTGTGTATACCCGCAGTATCGGCGAGGCGTAGCTTAATGCCGCCCAGCGTTACGGTGTCCTCAATAACATCACGGGTAGTGCCGGCAATATCGGTAACAATGGAACGGCGTGTTCCTGAAAGAGCGTTCATAAGTGTTGATTTTCCAACATTTGGCTTGCCGACAATCGCGGTTTCGATTCCCTCGCGAAGCACCTTGCCAGCATCATAATCGGATAATAAACCTTGGAGCTCTAATATAGTGTCACCAAGCATTTTGCCAAAGTTTTCGGGGTTAAGTTCGGGGATTTCTTCGTCAGGCTCATCGGCATAAAAGGCAATACTTGCCGCAGTTTTAAGCAGAGATTGTTTAATCTGCTCGATTTGTCTTGTTAATTTGCCTGTATGATTGGCTTGCGAAAGGCGGAGAGCCGATTCGCTTTGCGCTGAGATAATACCCATAATACTTTCGGCTTGGGTAAGGTCAATTTTGCGGTTTAGAAAGGCGCGCTTAGTAAATTCGCCCGCCTCGGCCATTTCGGCACCCGAGGACAAAACAACCCTTAAAACTCTTTTGACTATATAACTACCGCCGTGTACCGACAGCTCAATAACATCTTCACCCGTATAGCTTTTCGGACCGCGAAAAACCGTGGCAATGCCTTGGTCAACAAGGTCATCACCGTCATAAACCTCGCCGAAAACGGCGGTGTAGCCCTCCATCTCGGATAGTTTCTTTTTGCCAAGCGGCTTGAAAAATCTTTCGGAAATAGAAATGGCGTTGTCGCCCGAAATTCTAATAACACCAATACCTCCCTCACCAAGCGGTGTGGAAATGGCGGCTATTGTACGCTCTGACATAAAATCACCTCAATTTTGTCAAATTTTATTTTAACATAAAAAATGTCCGTTTTCAACGATAAATGAGTATATTTGGCATAAAATAAAGGTGGATATGTGTATATCTTGAAAAAGGAATAAAAAAGTGGTATTATTTTATTAGAAAAATTGCAAAGGAGAAAAATTATGAAAAAGAAAATAGCAATAATTTTAATCGTTGTATTGGCAGTAGTTGTTTTGGCGGCGGCGCTTATAAGTCCATATAATGCGCTTGTTAAGGCCGAGGCTGATATTGAGGCTAAAAGAGCCGAGATAGCAGTTCAAATTCAGCGTAGAGCCGACCTTATCCCTAATTTCGTATCAACAGTAAAGGGATATTCCGAATATGAGCAGTCAACCTACACGGCAGTAACCGAGGCGAGAAATGCGGTTAAAAACGCACAAAACAACGAGCAGCTCGCGGCAGCCGAAAATCAGCTTGACGGCGCTATTTCGGTATGGGTAAATGCCGTAACTGAGGCATACCCCGACCTTAAGGCAAATCAGCAATATCTTGCTTTGCAGGATGAGCTTTCGGGAACCGAAAACCGCATTGCAAAGGCAAGAAACAACTATAACGAAGCAGTAAAGTCATACAATTATTCGGTAAGACGTTTCCCGAGAAGCATTATCGCATCTGTTTTCGGCTTCGAACAGGCTGAATATTTCAGTGCTGACAGTGGTGCCTCAAGCGTTCCCGAGGTAACCTTTTAGTATATGAAAAAGCTGATTTCAATTTGCGTTTTGCTTTGTTTGTTCCTTTTCTTTTGCAGTTGCGAAGCACAAAGTGTACAAACCCTTAACCCTACCGAGCAGTTTTTTGTAAACGATTTCGCAAACGTTTTAACTGAGCAAACCGAGAGTCAAATAATGCAAAAAGCCGCACGGCTTTATGAGACCACAAAGGCACAAGCGGTGGTTGTAACGGTTGAAACTCTCGGCGGCGAGGAAATCGATGACTTTGCATATTCCCTTGCAAACGCATGGGGCATAGGAGATGCCGAGCTCGACAATGGCATTTTGCTTCTTTTAGCAAAGGAAGAAAGAGAGATTAAAATCGAGGTGGGCTCGGGGCTTGAGGGCGCAATACCTGATAGCAAAGCGGGTCGCATTATCGATGTTTACGGACTTGATTATCTTAAAGCCAACGATTTTGATAGGGGTATTGCCTCTATCTATACCTCGGTTGTAAACGAAATTTATATTGAGTACGGCTTAGAGGAGGACTCGGGCTATGTCCCCGTCTATGAGGGTGAGCAGGAGGGCTCGCCCGTGGGGGCAATTATCACCTTTGTTATAATAGCGGCGGTTTATATTGCCCTTGCCAAAAAAGGAATATGGGTTTTCCCGTTCTTTTTCGGAGGTGGCGGTCGAGGCGGCCACGGGGGCGGCTTTGGAGGCGGTTCAGGCGGCTTTGGAGGCTTCTCAGGAGGAGGCGGAGGCTTCTCTGGCGGCGGCGCTTCAAGAAAATTTTGAAAATCGGTATAATTTCTTGACATCGAAAAAAATCGGGTGTATTATTATAAGGTATTTGTAAAGGAGAGATTATATATGCTTAAAAACGAATATCTTAAAAAAGTTTATGATGACGTTTGCAAAAGAGATGCAAATGAGCCTGAGTTTCTGCAGTGCGTTGAGGAAGTTTTAACTTCTTTGGAGCCTGTTGTTGAAAAGAACCCTAAGCTCGCAGAGTGCGGTGTTATCGAACGTATGTGTGAGCCTGAGCGTGCAATTCAGTTCCGCGTTTCTTGGGTTGACGACAATGGCAAGGTACAGGTTAACCGCGGTTTCCGTGTACAATTCAATTCAGCTATAGGTCCTTACAAGGGCGGTCTTCGTTTCCACCCGTCAGTAAACCTTAGCATTATGAAGTTTTTGGGCTTCGAGCAAACCTTTAAGAACAGCCTTACAAGTCTTCCTATGGGCGGCGGCAAGGGCGGTTCGGACTTTGACCCCCGCGGCAGAAGCGACGGTGAGATTATGCGTTTCTGCCAAAGCTTTATGACCGAGCTTGCTAAACACATCGGTGCTGATACCGACGTTCCTGCAGGTGATATCGGTGTAGGCGCTCGTGAGATTGGTTACCTTTACGGTCAGTATAAACGTCTTCGCAATGAGTTTACAGGGGTGCTCACAGGCAAGGGTCTTCAGTACGGCGGTTCACTTATCCGTCCCGAAGCCACAGGCTTTGGTGCTGTTTACTATGTAAACGAAATGCTCACCGCTTTCGGTGATAGCATCGAGGGTAAAACCTTTGCAGTTTCGGGCTTCGGTAACGTTGCTTGGGGCGCAGTTAAAAAGGTTACCGAGCTTGGCGGTAAGGTAGTTACCATTTCAGGTCCTGATGGTTACATATACGATGAAGACGGTATCAACACCGAGGAAAAAATTCAGTTTATGCTTGATATGCGTTCCTCCGGTCGTGATAAGGTTAAGGATTATGCCGATAAGTTTGGCGTACCCTATTTTGAGGGTCAAAAGCCTTGGGGCACAAAGGTTGATATCATTATGCCTTGCGCAACTCAGAACGAGGTTGGCATTGAAGAGGCTAAGAAAATCGTTGCCAATGGCATTAAATATTATGTTGAGGTTTCCAATATGCCTACAACAAACGAGGCAGTTGCTTACCTTAAGGCAAACGGCGTAACAGTTGCTCCCTCAAAGGCAGTTAATGCCGGCGGTGTCGCTGTTTCGGGTCTTGAAATGAGCCAAAACTCTATGCGTTATAGCTGGACCGAGGAAGAGGTTGACGAGAAGCTAAAGCAAATTATGAAGAATATTTTTTCTGCTTCTTTGGATGCCGCAAAGGCGTACGGTATGGAGGGTGACCTCGTAGCAGGCGCTAATATTGCAGGCTTCCTTAAGGTTGCCGAGGCAATGATTGCACAGGGAATCGCATACTAATATTGAAAAAGAAAAAGCACAATGTCAAACGACATTGTGCTTTTTTTATTTATAGCTTTCGTTGCAATAAGAGGTGCCGACAAATCCAATTTGACGAAAATCATCGGGGTTGTGGCGGATAATATAATCTATATATGAGCCAATTAAACGGGCAGTTACAAGATAGCCGGCAGGGTTCATGTGTCCGTCAAGAAAGAAGGCGTTTCGGAACTCTTGGTCGTAAATCGGACCATAGGTATAAAGGTCGATAACATAGGTGTTATCAAAATAATCGGCAAGGGCGTAAACGGCTTCTCGTTGAGCCTTCAAAATTTCGGCATCACGGCCATCGTTAGGTATGGTAACAAGGAAGAATTTTGCTTTTGGCTGATTGCGCTTGTACATTTGTATAATCTTGCCCATGGCGCCTATAAAGGTGTCGGTGTTGGTTTTTTCTAAATCTTGAGGACAAATATCATCTGTTGAACCTACGGGATATTTGTAGTGGCAAAAATCATTGACGCCAAGGGCGATAACATAGCCTTGAGCCTTTTTTTCTGGGTCAAACCAACCTTTATACATGCCGTGGGTTAAAAAGTCTTTGGCTGTCATACCGCCGCAAGAAAAATTGTAAACAGTTCTGATTCCTGCTGCACGGCCCAAAAACTGCCCCCACGAATATTCATAAAAATCGTGAAATCCGGTTATTCCTTCCGACTTTGACTCAAACTCTCCCGAGGAGAGGCTGTCGCCTATCACACCGATTGTACGAAAAATCCCGCAAAAACCACCGTCTGCAACAAGCTTGTCGAGGGGTTTTTCGTTTTGATCACAATAAAAATCATTTATGTTCACAGTTCAAAACAACTCCTTACATCTGTTCTT
>JAZRZR010000086.1:0-31841 GCA_045601525.1 Acutalibacteraceae bacterium | reverse complement strand
GGAAACCATGTGTGATATTTTTTATGTTCATGCAGCAACACCTTACCGCCGTTAATGACATAAACAGTTGCTGTTATTGATTTGTTATATTGCATAGAAATCATTATTTCCTCTGTCTTGATAATTTAATACATTATAACATATCTTTCGACAATTCACAATACCGATATACTCTATTTGACTTTTATGGTTTTCTAAGTTAAAACACAACGGATTATAGAATGTTTTAATAGCGCGTATATCTGAGGAACAAGAGATTACAAGTTAGAATAACAGAACGGTGTTTTCATAAAAAATCCAGTAATATCAACGGTTTTGACCACATCTATGATTGAGAAATCGTGATAAAATCCTGCAAAAAACAGGTGTTTTGACCCTATATTTGACCACTTCCAGAAAAAGAACAGAAAAAATTAATAGAAATAATGGGGCAAAAGCAACAAAAAACGCCTCTTTAACCCTAACAGAAAGGGCTAAAAAAGAGGCGTTCTCAACAGAAAAACGTTAAATGAGCGGTTTGGGAGCAGGATGCCGCAGGTTCGAGTCCTGTCACCTCGACCAATATCGAGTGTTCATAACGGACTTAACCGTTATGAACATTCTTTTTTATACACATTGAAAAGTATGCAACCCACTATGACACTTTTAGCACTTCGGCTGCAAAAATGTCAACAGGTAAGATAACCTATTTTAGATTAAAAATAAGTGTTTTCGTTAGTGATTAAGCGGAATATGAATAGTTACTTCTTTGCTAATAAAGAAGACGTCGTAAATGTCGCTTTTTATTTAGTTATAATTATATTGCCCCAATTACAAGGAGGTGATATAATGGGAATGGAGATTTTAGCATATTTACTTTTACAAATAGTTAACGGCTATGATTGGCAACCAAAATTCAGTGAAAGCAGTAAATATAAAAACTGGATTGCGATTCTAGATATTAAAACTTGTTTTATATGCCGAAGTATGCACGGAAAAATATGGGATATTGTTGCAAAGCCTGAAAGATAACCGCCTATACATCCGAATTGCAGATGTGAAATCAAGAAAATGATTACTGTAAAATCGGGAACAGCGACCATAAATAAAACATTTTACGAAATAATATAGGAGGACAAAAATGAGTAAAAAAACAGCGGTATTGGATTTGACAGACTGCAAGTATTTAGGCGAAATGCATAAACGAATAAAAAAGGCATTGGATTTTCCTAATTATTACGGAGAAAACTGGAGTGCATTTTGGGACTGTTTAAATGTTGACTGTGATGTGGACTTTCTTACAGTTAAAGGAATCAATACACTACCTGAAGAATTTTCCGGTGCAATTCTTAAATTCAAAGAAATACTTGAAAGAAATAAGAAATATTGGGCAGATAGTGACCAACCGTTTGATTACGAAGTTATTAATTGATTATACTTATTATCGAACATCTAAATTGTATTCACAAGCCGATAGGTAGATTTGAAACATAAATATGTAGTTGAGTGCTAAGATTTGTTATGAACACTCACACCAAACACAAAAAATCCGAACCTCCGTCTAATAGGCGGCAGGTTCGGATTATTTCTTTGGGTAGACTATCCAATTTTTAACTCAAAAACAAACGGAGGTTATAATATGTCTGCTTGGTATAGGTGGAGCCACCGTGTCTTATTAAAAAAGCAGTTTTTTCGCGCTCCTTAAAAAGTGTAAAACTGTTTAATTAAATATAATAAACAACTTAAAATGCAACCGAAATTTCGGTTTTACCGTCCTTTTTGGGAAGAATGGTTAGGGTGGTTATATTACCATTTTCCTCCACCTTGTCTGCCGAGTTTGATGCGGTTAATTTATAACCATCGGGAACAAAGAAGGTCATTGTATATTCTACGCCCTCTAGTAAATCAGCCGTTATTTTAAGGGTGTTGTTATCCCAAACCATATCGCTGATTTCAGCCGCACCCTGTGAAATATGTCTTGAGGTGCTTATAAGCTGCGGCTTATCGGTTTTCTTTTTAATGCAAATAACACGACTTTCAAAGGGTTCAAAATCCAAGGTAATTTCTTGATAAGAGCTATCAACGCAACCCAAATATTCCTTGTTTGTGTAATCGTAAACATGATATTGGGTGTCATCCAACAAAATATCGTTTTTAAGTGAAATAACCTTATTTCTTATCCTATAATCCGTGGTGTTGAAAAAGTCAATTACATTATATTGGTCGTACGGTTTATTGACAAACATATTGACAATAAATATCTCTTGGTCATTTTTAGGCGGCACGGCACACATTGGGTGAATATCCAAGGTGGGTAAGCATTCTTTAATAAGGTCAACCTTTTCCTCGGGTAATTCGTAAAGCACATCGCCGAAAGTCATAGGTAAGCCAAGCAAGGATACCATATAAACACGGGATGCCGCCTGCTTCATATTTTGGTTGAATTCATCCCTTAAAACAACACAGTCCATATCGCAATACAGTACGGTGTTGTGAAGTGGATAATATCTTAAGGCAAGGTCGATGCCGCCGGTTAAGAATTGATGCCAACTGAAAAGGTCAACACCAACACGACCTGCATCAAATATATCGGCAGCCCAAAGAATATCGGAATCCCTTAAATGTCCGCAAGAAAGCATATAGCACTTATCCCCTACAACACTGCGGGTTTTAGCAATCATATTTCTAAAGGCATCCCTTGTTGTCTTTGTGGGGTCGTACAACTTGTGGTGGTAGATTTCCTGCAACCAATACGAGTCCGGCAAGGTATCAAACTTAATTGCCTCATATCCCCAGTCCAAAACCTGATTTAGTGCCATTGGCAAAAACTCGTTAATAAATTTTGGGTGGGTGTAATCGTAGAAATATCTACCGCTCCAATTAACATCCTCACACAAAATCATATCGGGGTTTTCTTTTGCGTAACTATTCATACTCGGGTCGTTAGTGAAACCAATCCACAGTGACGGAGTTAAACCGAGTTCCTTTATTTTGTCGGCTAAATAGCCCATTCCGTTAGGATATTTTTCGGGGTCGGGAACAAAGCAGTTTACACCATCGTCACGCTCACCAAAGTCCTTGTGATACCATTCCCAGTCAACCCAAATTGCATTGGCGCCGTATCTTTTAAGATTCTTGCTTTGCCACTCGGCATTTTTAAGAACAATCTCTTCACAAGCATCAAACTTAACGGCATACCACGTCATAAAACCAATAGGCGGGGCCTTTTGGAAGACCGTATTTTTATTTATCGGCGCATAGTGAATCTTAAACTGGTTGGCCTGTATATCGTTTTTTGAATAGGTGGTTACAGCGTTGTTTCTGCCCGTGCCCGTAAGCAAGGCGGTACATACGTATCTGCCCCTATCGTAGTTATAATTAAAGCGAATGGTTTCATTATCCTCTACAAATATCGCTTTATCGGTATTTCTATCAAACACCATATTGTCGCCAACTGCAGAAGCAAAGCCACAAGCGGTGCGAACGGTACCGCTTAAGGGTTTATCGGTCATGGCAAATACACCTTCGTCCCCCTCTTTGCCGATACAAACATCACATTCAAAAAATAGAGGATATTTTCCCTTATTGACAACCGAAATTTTATCGTTTTTAAGGACAAAATTTAATATATGTATTTCTTCATCACCATCAAGATATGTTATGGTGCGGAACATTTCATCATCCGACCACTTATACTTAACGTCGGTAGAATAGTCAGACAAAGCTTTAGGACTTTTTGAGGTGATTTTTCCGTTTTTAAGGGCTATTTCAGGGGTATTGCATTCAATTTCAAACTCACCGCTTTTAATATTGAATTTTACAACGTAATCTCCATAGCTGCCGTATACAACGTTTTCGTTAAGTATCATATCTTTTACTCCTTAAAATTAAAATTTTGGCGGCAAACCCTCACGATAAAGGTACGCCGTTGAAGAGTAGGTAAGTATCACACAGTTTTTTCGAATCGTGCTTTTAATAATGCATGTTTATTATAATTTAATTCTACCTTTTTTCAATAAAATGTTTTGCAAATTCCAACTATAATCCATTTGGGCAATACATAATATTTTTAATAACGCTTTATAGTTTATGCAATATTTATAGTGTTTGTTGTTCTTGTTGTTCGGCGGGAGTTTCTGTTTCTTGCTCGACCGCAGGAACTTCTTCAACCGGAATAGCGATAACTTCTGCTTTTTTATTGATTGCCTTTTTAATAAATACCGAAGCTACCATAAGGCCAATTGCGGCAAACAGCATAACACCTGTTCTAATCACAACGCCTGTTGTAAGTGAGGAGGCCACACTGCCAACTATAACGCCTACTATTTCGCTTTCGCTACCTGCAAGTCCCGAAACCGCGCCCGAGCCCAAAGCAAGAGCTGCGCAAACCAAAATCATTATACCTGTTGCCACGAACAAATCTACCGAGAGCCATCTTACACCCTTAAATTTATACAAGCGACAAACGAAAACGAGTGCCGAAATAAGCACTACCTCGCCTATAATAGCGGCCTTTATGCGCTTAGCGTTGCCCACTATATTAAGTAGCATTTGAATTTCGGGGTTTTGTTCGGTTATTTGTGCAACCAAATCCTTGGGATTGGGAAGGCTTGCCAAAATTTCATCGGCGCCATCAGCAATAGTTGTTTCTATTTGCTGCTTAATTTGCTCATCGGTTATATCCGCATCGTCTGCGCTTAACTTAACGATGTTCACTATTTCATCAATATTTTCCTCAATAATTGTTTTGAGTGCATCGGCAGTAAGTTGTGCTTCAGCCGGCTTGCTTCCAAGACTATTTATAACATCGGTAGCATAAAGACTGATAACCTCTTTTGCGGCCTTCGATGAAAGAAGCGACGAAATTGCTTCACTCTCGGCATCTTGCTCACTAATATCTAAAAACTGGGTCGCATCTATGTTTTCCAAAGCGTTTGTTATTGTTTTGGGGGTTACAAGTGAAAGTGTTGACAAAAGAATTGGCGCTACAATCAAATTCAACACCAAAACAATGCTTAGGATTATGCCAAAGAAAATGCCAAAGCCGTTTAATACTTTTTTACCGGTAGTCATATGTACTTACACTCCTTAAATTTTGTTATTTTAATTTTAGCACACTAAAAAATTTAGGTCAAGCCAAATATCACAAGGCATATAAAATATGCAAATTTCTAATATTGTTATCCGTTATTTTATCGTTCACCATATAAGCAAGCGTTTCCATATCGGAACTGTCTATACTTACAAGGTCTTGATTTCTCAATTCATTAGATATTGCACCACAAACTTCTTCTATCAGCGCCTGCTTTTTATCGGAATTAGTTGCATTTTCACTTGAGATAAGATACTCTAAGGTTTTTTCGAGTGAAGGAAGAGTTTTCAGTTCTCTTAATGCCCTAAAAACCCACTTATAGTATGGAATATATCTTTTATTCAGCAAGAAAACAACATTAAGGGTTGCCTTTACAAACTCTATAACAGAGAGTTGAGCCGCCGCTGTATCTCCCCTTTTGAGAGTTCTTTTGTAGTTATACTGACCCGCTTGAGCCATCATAAGCAAATTGCCTGCCAACTTCTTAAGGCGGACATCCTCTGGCATATATGAAAGTTTTTTGAGTTTATCGGTTAAAACATTGTTACTATCGCAAAAAATCTTTCCGCTTGTTGCCTCAAGCAAGGCTTGTTCGGGTACAAAAAACCAATCCATGAGCGACAAGTCGGCTGTCTTTGAGCCCGTTTTAGCCAAAAGGAAATCGCTAATTCTTATAACGCCATGACGGTTTCCGCCAACTGCCGCCCTTTCATTTTTCCTATATCCCAAAAACTCTTTAGGTAGCCTTGCATATTCCCTTTCAAGTTCAAAAAAGGTCTTATCGTCTATTTGTTCGGGCACAAATATGCAAAAAGCGGGTTCAAAATCGTGGTCCGTTGAAATGTCATCATCAAAGCCTAAGCATTCCGAGCCGCTGCCCAAAATACCTATCGCTAACTCCCCCTCTATTTCGGGAAATTTTTGGTGCAGCATTTCCTTACCGAAAGCCTCATAATACCTTTCGGCCAATTCAATTCCCTTCATATATCCTTTTTGACCTTTCTTTTAATTCGTTTTCATACAAAAAATAGCCGTAATATCCAAAAACTGAAGCGCATTTTTCGGCTACAAATGCATAATAGCCATCTCGTTTTTCTTCGCCTTCTAAAATTTCTTTTGCCTTTTCTAAACAATTTGAAATTTGTTCATCTGCCACAAGAAGACCTAATTCCGCCTCAAGAGCAGATGCCATATTTAGATAGGTTATGGCAATATCTAATTTCTTTTCTTCTCGGCCTGTTAAAATCGAAATTGCCTTTTTATAAAGCGCATTTGCCTCATCAAATCTTTTAAGTTCAACCAAAGTAAGCCCCATATTATTATAAAGCCCCGCTAAAAGCGGATTGTTTTTATCAAGTTTTTCTTCATAAATCTTTTTGGCTTTTTCGAAAAATTCGAGCGATTTATCAAGGCGCTCAAAGGCCTTAAAAACCGTGGCAGCATTCAAAAATGTTGTTGCCGAGCCTACTTGTGTTTCTAATTTATTATCATAAATAATTTCTATTGCATTTTGGGCCGATAAGAGTGCATTTTCTTCCCTGTTTATCTTTCTATAAAGCCCCATAAGTTCGTTATATATTAAAATTTTAGCCGATAAATCCGCATTTTCAAGTTGATTAAGCAAATACTTTTCGGCCGACTCATAATCATTTTTATGCAAAAAAGAATCAAGATTTTTAAGAATTATTTGATGTTGTTCTGACATCTTAACACCCCTTTTCTTTATTTCATTATACCATTTTTTGCTCCTCTTAACAACGATTATATTTAATTTTTAGGGACAAAATAATTTTAGGAGGGATAATATGAAAAACGCAAATTTTGTTAAAAATACGCTTGATACAATTCCGAAGCCGAAAAATGACGCCAAGCAAATAGTTGGTCTTATAAAAGACAAAGGGCGTGTTACAGGGTACAGGCTTTCAAACAACCTTGATGTTACAAAGGCCGAGGCCGTTTCAATGGCAAAAAACGGAGATATTAAGGGCGTTGGTATTGCTCACCGAAAAGATAATGAATACCTAAAGGCAATACCCAACGGCAGTGAAAGTGATAATTTAAGCAGCCTGCCAACTGTTAAATAGCAAAAAGCACCACTCCTGTGGTGCTTTTATTATTCTCTTCTTTCGTTTCCGCTACGAAGGGATATGTCGCTTCCCTTTGTGGCAGGGCCTATATTTCTTTGTGCATCAAGGGCCATCTCCTTTTGCCCTTGTTTTAGCACCATACAAAATAAAAGTCAACCACTAAAAAAGACACGGTATATACCGTGTCTTTTAGAGTTTAGAAACCAAGATTTCGCAAGAAATCGGCTGCTATAATTATATCGTTTATTGGGGTTTCACCGCACTCGCGCTCAATGGTCAAGTAGCCGTTAAAACCAATATCCTTAAGGGCGGCCAAATAATCTGCCCACTTAACAGCGCCTTGACCGAGAGCAACCTCGATGCAATATGAAGAAAAGTCGGTAATTTGCTCAACAAAAGGTGTGGCACGGTAGAAAACCTCGGGGTCAACAGGTTTTAACTGAAGACCATCTTTAGCGTGGGTATGTACAATATAGTCCTTAAGATTATAAACCGCTTCTACGGGGTCGTCACCGGGGACCATAATTAAATTAGCGGGGTCAAGGTTTACCGAAACGCCCTTTGAGCCAAGGCTATCAAGGAAGCCCTTGAGCACTGCTGATGTTTCAGGTCCTGTTTCAACCGCAAAAAAAGCATTTTGAGAATCGGCATAAGATGCCAACTCAAAGCAAGCCTCCTGCATAATTTTATATCTATCGTGGTTGGGGTCCTTAGGTACAACACCGATATGGGTTGTAACAATATTTGTGCCAAGTTCTAAAGCATGGTCAACCACTCTCTTTGATTTTTCAATAAACTCGGCATTTGTTTCTTTGTTTGTAAAACCGTGACCGAAATCACCGCAAACGGCCGAAACTGCAAGACCGCTATCCTTTAGCATAGAAAGAAACTCTTTTTTCTTCTCTCCTGCCAAATTTTCGGGTGAAAACTGACCTGTTGAACCATAAATTTGAACACCGTCAGCCCCTATTTTTTCGGCACTTTTAATAGCCTCTTTTACAGGTAACTGAAATGATTCCAAAAGCACGCCTAACTTAAAATCTTTCACAATAAAATCCCCCTTATTGTTTTTTTACAATGAAATTATACTGCACTATTTTATTTGTGTAAAGCCAACATTTTGCTTATAAGTGAAACAATATTGCTTTTTATTTGTTTATTCTCAGATATATTTCTTGGGCTATTTCACCTATCTTTTCGCTTTCTTGTTTAGATACTGTTTTTAGATGAGCAAGTCTTGGCAAGCCCCAAACATTAAATATACGAGGTCCCAACCACTCACTATGCCGAGTTTCACTAAACAGCCCCAAAAGCACAGAAAGGGCGGCCTTTTTAACCGACATAAATATAAGTTTCATAGGCTCCTTTATAAGCCAAAATATAGCCTTTGGATAGTGGGCGGTTATATTTGTAAAGGTAATACCAGGATGGGTTACCGAAAGTGTTGCTTTTTGCTTTTGTTCAAATAATTCATAGAGGGAAAACATAAGGAAGCGCTTTGCATTTCCATAAACTCTTGAGGCCGCCTTTTGATGTGAAAAATCTATATCCAAAGGGTCAATTTTCGAATAGTTATGGGCAATGCTACCCACAACAACCACCCTACCGCCAAAGCCATTTTCCAACAGTTTCCTAATAATATAATATGGTGCGACAAAATTTATCTGAAATACATTGTCAAAGCCTATATCGGTTTTATTTCTAGGGATACTATATGCCCCTGCATTGTGTACAAAAAAATCGAATTCAAGAGTGGTGAGTTGTTCGGCGACTATTTTTATTGATGCAAAAACCGACAAATCAAGTGTAATGCATCTAACCGATATATCGGGGTTTTGCTCTAACAGTTCTTTGCGATGGGCATTACTTCGCTCAAAACTTCTATCAAGCAAAATAAGATTACCGCCAAGCATTGCGATATAACGACAAAGCTCCTTGCCGATACCACCTGTACTACCCGTTACGGCAACCGTTTTACCCTTTAGGGAATTTGTATTTGATTTTAACCATTGAGCAACATTCATACCTTTCCCTCCACTACTAACATTTTAACAAAATAGCAACAAAAAAGCAATGCCGAGGTAATCTCGGCATTGTTTTAACTATATAAGACTGATTTCGGCTTCCTTTAAGCCCTCGGCCTTTGCCGTTAGTTTGCCCTTTCCTCCACACAATATTATTTGCGCCATACCGTTAAAGAGCGGGATTTTATCGCTACGCTCACTAATATGATTTGTGGGGTCTCCATTGCCCACACCCATATTTGCGCCTTCGGGATAATCGAAAGAAACCTCTCCGCAATAATCAGGAATAACGTCTCCGTTTTTATCCACCGCAAAGACATTTACAATACGGTTATCATAACCTTTTTTCTCCACATTTACAAGTTTTAGAGCATAAGGCTCACCTACTGTATGGCGCTCATCACTAACTATTACATCGCCACGCTTGGCCACCGACTTAATGCTACCCTTTTTGAAAGGTACCTGCCACTCGGCACGCATTCTTTCCACCTTTTTTTCACCTAAAGAGTTTCCGTTTAAGAAGAGTTCAACAGTATCGGCATTGGTGTAGGTGCATACCCTTACTGTTTCGCCATCGTTCCAATTCCAATGGGGTAAAAGGTGCACCAACGGTTCGGTTTTATAATAGGACATAAGCAAATATGCGGTATCCTTATAAAAGCCGCAATAATCTGTAAAACCCCAATGTGATGAAACGCTTGGCCAAACCTTTGGTTGCGGCTCACCTCGGTAATCAAAACCGCTCCAAGCAAAGCAACCCGCAACAAAGGGCCGAGCCATTACAGTTTCCATTGTTTCTTCTATTGATTGCGACCAATCTTTCGGCCATTCATCACCATAATTTGCATAATACTCACCCTCGGTTTTATAAATACCGCGAGTTGCAAATGTAGGACAGTTTTCGGTACCTAAAATACATTTATTGGGAAATTTTTCGTGAATTTTATCGTAATCGGGAAGATTATAGTTTACACCCACAATGTCCATAACATAGGTTGTATTATATTCTTCGGTATTAAGTGCGCCGCAGCTTTGTGCACCTGCAACAATACGGGTATCGTCATATTTTAATAGATGCTTGTGCATTTTTCTAAAGATACGAGGACCCTGCGGCTCGCTTTGCCAACGTTCCTCATTAAAGAGGCTATACATAAACACCGAGGGGTGATTTCTTGCCTGCTTAACCAATGCCTCTAACTGCTTTAACACATCTGTGCAAACCGAAAAGTTGCGATTCTCAGCCATAACAAGAAGCCCCTTTTCATCGCAAAAATTTAACACATCATCGCTTACTGCATGATGGGCACAACGATATGCATTGGCACCCAAATCTTTCAAAATATCAAGGCGATAATCGATAAGTTCTTTAGTTGTTGCGGCACCTACACCATTATGGTCTTGATGGCAGCAAATGCCCTTTATCTGATACCTTGAACCGTTGAGATACATACCGTCATTTTTCCATTCGATTGTTCTAAGACCAACCTTTTGGGTTATGGTATCATAAACCTCTTCATCTTTAATAAGTTCACATTTTACTGTATATAAATAGGGACATTCGGGGCTCCAAAGTATTGGATTTTCTATATTTTGAACTATATCGATTTTGTTTGCGGCGGTAATTTTATCTTCGGCAACGATATTACCCTCTTTATCAAAGGCAGTAACCTTAACCGAATATGTGCCTTCCTCCACTCCAGATATATTAAGGGTTGTGTGTATATTAAAGCCGTTTTCGTTTTTTTCGCTACGGATAAAATAATCTTGGGAATCGAATTTTTGATGACGACGAAGTTCTAAATAAACAGGGCGATAAATGCCTGCGCCCTCATACCACCAGCCCTCACGCCTTCGGCCATCCACATAAACGGCAATTGTATTTTTGCCCTTATTAAGATAAGGCTCAACATCGCACGAGAACTTTGTGTAGCCCGTAAAACTACGAACGGCGATTGTGCCGTTCACATATACTGTGCTATGACCTAAAACGCCCTCAAAAACAAGCAAGGCTTCCTCTACTTCTTCATTTTCCAACTCAAATTCAAGATAATACCAAGCGGTTTCTCTTCTCTTAAATCCACTTGCAACGGCAGCCGATGTGTCAAAGCCCTCCTCGGTGAGCCAATCGTGCGGCATTTTTACGTTCTTCCACTCTACGCCCTCGCCAAACATATTAAAAAGAGAAAGACCAAAGCCCGCCATATTTGAACGATAGGTGGAATTATGGTCGGTTTCGGGCACACGCGCTAATTCACCCTTATGAAAAAGCCAACCGTCTCGCAAAATTATATTTCGATTTGCAACTGACATAATAATGCCCCCACATACTTAAAATTACATTTTTATAATACTTTCAACTTATTAAAAAGTCAATTTTTTTAATAGTTGTTTACTCAAATTTACAAATTGCGTTTATTTGTGAATATTTTTAGGGCGGTTGTTTTCAACCGCCCTAAAAATCATCTTATTATCTCTTCAATAACATTTTTAATTTGTTGTGAAATAGTGCAATTCACACCCACGATTATATTATCACATTGATTAAACGGGATAAGTATGCGCTTGGCATTGCTTTGAGCTATGGCGGTTGCCATTTTAGGCGTTACCTCACCATAAAGCGAATCGGCAATTACTATACCTACGGGACCTACTATAATATCAGCCTTTTTTGCCGCTACAACAACTGCATTTTCCCCTGTAGCCGCATGGGTAGCACCCGCCTTCAGCATAACAGCAGTTGCCGCACTATTTGTGCCAACCGCCATTATTTCGGCACTGGGAATATGCTCTTTAATGGCCAAAACAAGTTGTTTGCCTATTCCGCCGCCTTGAGCATCAACCACTAAAATTTTCATAGTTTTTCCTCTTGTTTTAAGTACATTTCGAAGATTGCCTTTGCACGCTCTGATGCTTGGGCAGGTGTAGATGTGCCTGTTGTGCCGATTTGCTCAATTGTAACCGAAGAAACTGCGCAAGCAATAACTGCCGCCTCGGCGCAGCTAAGACCTAAGGAGAGGCCTAAAGCAATACCCGCATTTGAAGCATCTCCTGCACCGCAAACATCGATTTCACCCTTAGGGGGATATGCGGGCACGCATACAAGCTCATTTTCAAATACGGCAATACCATCTTTATTGCGGGTGATAAAAACGGGTCGGCCTGTCATACTTTTTAACTTCTCACCGCCGTTTTTAATATCAACGAAATTTTCGGGTGAACCTGCCATACCGCAATATTTCATAAGCTCATAATTATTGCACTTAACATACATATTCTTAAACTCGGCCGCAAAAGCACGAGAGTCAACCAAAATGGGTTTTTCGGGATTTTCGGCCGCTATTTTATTTACTGCCTCTCTAACGCTATCGCTTACAACACCTGTGTTTCTTTCGAAAAACTGGTCGGTAACAATAGCGGCATCGCACTTTTCCAATGCCTTTTTGAAACTTTCAACAAGGGCATCCCAAAGCCTTTCCGAGCCAAAAGAACGATTACGGAAATCAAGACGAATATCCTCTTTCCAACCGTTTTCGGTTTTTCTCATGGGCTTTGTATATGTGGCGGTGCAAATATCGGGGTCGGTAATCATATAAGAAGTATCGGCGCCTCGCTCACGAAGGGCCTTCATAACCTCATAGCCCTCGCCATCGTCCCCTATAGCGCCAACGCATATTACATTGGCACCTAAAGCGCAAAGATTGTTAGTGATAGTGCCGCCAACTCCTGCCGCAATGCTCTTTGAATAGATTTGCCAAGCAGGCATACCTGTTTCAACCGATACATCATCTTCGGCGGGGTCTGAATAAAGATATTTATCAAGGCAATAATCACCGAAAACTACTATTTTCGCATCATTTGTTCGCTTAAGTGCATCAAGAATTTTTTCAATATTCATATTCTCACCTATTATTTATCAAGTTCGAAAACCTTTTTTGCAAGGGCGGGAACTGTTTTGTGATGCTCGCCGCGTACATAATAACCTCTACCACCATCAGCAACACTTCTTGCCAAGATTGTTTTCCAAGGACGGAAATAGTAACGGGGGTCCGATTTAGGCGGTGCTACATTATAGCCCTCGCTATCGTCGATAGGTTGTATATCAAAAACTGCCGTTGAAAAATCAGTAATCTTTTCGCCCTTTTGATGAGCCACATTCCTCGCCATTGCAAGCGCCTTAAGGTAAACCTCGGGACCTGCAACTGCCGAACCGAAATCAAGGAAAACGCCGTGTTCGAGATTTTGAATGCTACGGGCATAGATAAGGAAATCATCATAAGAAGCCTTACCCATAGCCGCGCCGTCGCAATTTGGGTGCTCGTGGATAATATCGTTACCGATGCCTATATGAACTGTACAAGGCACACCTAAATGATAGCCCATAGCAAGCACGCTATGTTCACGGTAAGGGAAATTGTTTTCCCAAATATATCTACCGATTGCCTCGCCCCAGCCAAGACCATCCTTGACGCCCTCTTTTATAATCTCGTTGATTTCGCCGGTTTCTTGCCAAAGACCAAACTGACCTTCGCTTATATATTTGGCAACACTTTCACAAGTATAACCTATCTTTGCAAGCTCAAAATCGTGAATAGAACCTGCACCGTTTGTTGCAAAATGAGTAACAAGTCCCCTCTTCATAAGCTCAATCATAAAATCAGCGTTACCTGTACGAATAACGTGGGCGCCGTACATCATAAGAACGGTTGCGTTGTGTTCTCTACGGGCGCTAACGATTGCCTCGGCCAATTTATCAATATGAGGGTGTGAAAATTCGGGGTCGTATGTATCAACATCACGCAAAACTGCCTTCAAATCAACATCGTGGATACGCTGATTTAAGGGCAAAATATTAAGCTGACTGCGGTCAAATTTCTCAAAAGGCATAATTATTTACCTCCAATGTATTTAATAAGTCTTTGTGCGCCCTTAAAATCAGGAATAATCATATCGGCGCCTGCAGCCTTTAAGCGATTGCGTTTCCAATCGTTAACACCCATCTTTTTCTCCTCATCAGTGGCAACACCTACTGTATAACCGCCAAGATTTGCAACAAGTTCGATTTCAACATATCCGTCGCCAAAGGAAATAAGTTCCTCGGGCTTTATGCCCTCTTCCTCTATAAGCGACTTAATAACAAGTTCTTTCGAACACTCAAGAACGCCATCGTGTGCACCGTAAACTCGACCATCAAATAGTTTATCAAGGCCCAAGAGTTTTGCTTCACGAAGCACATCAACCTCATCGGTGCCGCTTGCCAAACGACAGGTTATTCCATTTGCCTTTAATGCGTTTACAAACTCGTGACAACCGGGAACAATAAGCTCCTCGGGATTGATTGTGCCATTTTCAAGACCTTTAATGCGGTCCTTTGTTTTTTCAGATAAGCGACGAAGATATTCGTGCTTATATACAAGCGGGTCTTGATGCTCACCGCCACGCTTTACAACCTCTTCGTCAAGCCTTATACACTGGAATATTGTTTGTTTACCTGTAAGGGTATCAACAAAATCTCTTACAATTTGCAAAATATCGGCATCGGTTTCATTTTCGCCCTTAACGGCTGACAAAACCTCTACAAAATAAGGAATCATAACATCCTGCCAACCGCTTCTTATAAGGCTAACAGTACCATCAAAATCAAAGAGGGCGCTCTTGAATTTGGGTGTGGTGCAATCACGAATAATTTCCATATCCCAAATGTTTTCGAGCTTTTTGCGAATATTTACTGCCAAAGCGTGACAGTAAAGCATATGCATATCTTCAAGTTCCTCCATAGATTCAGTGGGGGCGATTACCTGATATGTACATTGATTATTTAACTTTCCGCCATCACGGCCCAAGAAGGCAATAGAAATTAAGCCCATCTCATTTGCAGCCTTAATCGCACGAACAACATTTTCGGAATTTCCGCTACCTGAAAATACAACAATCACATCTCCTCTTTTTGCTTTGGTGCGAAGTTGAATTTCATAGGCATCTTCATAAGAAAAGTCATTTGCAAGGCAAGTTAAAACGGGTGAAGAATCGGAAAGGCACTGGGTTTTGAAGCCTACACGGCCTAAAATACGGCAGCCTTTTGCCAAATCGTTACAAAAATGCGATGCAGTTGCTGCACTACCACCATTACCTGCTGTGAAAACTTGCGCATCTCTTTCCTTGGCTTGCACCAATGTGTCAGCAATTTTCTCCAAGGTTTCGAAATCGGTTTTCATTATACGCTCGGTACAATCGGCAAAGTAGTCCCTTAAGTTTGCTAGATTTTTCTCCATAATATTACCTCCTGCCTTTCGGCTTATTTTATTAGATTGTTAATCGGGTTTATTAAGTTTAGATTAAAAAGCGAAATTTACATTTCGCAATTTTAATATACTATATTTTACAAAAAATATCAATACTCATTTTTCATAAATTTTTCATAAACGATAGCGGCCGCCGACGCTTCCTTAACGGCAACATCATTCATAATATACACAGGTGGGCGGCGGCGGAAAGACCTTATAACCTCTCCCTTTTCATTTTCAAAAATGCCACCCTTTAATTTTTCGGCAAGACTCGGCAAATTAGAAACTAATGCATTTTGCAAAATTATCGCCTCGGTATCAAAGATAAAGAAAACATTATCAAGCACAATGCCCAGGTAAGAAACAAATTCCTCTAATATATTTTTAATTTCTTTATTGCCGGCATTATAAAGGGCTGTAATTTCTTCTGATGTTAATTTTTGACCGATAGCCTCTTGGCATTTTGCCTTTATAGAGGATGCGGCAAGATATGCCTGCGCACAGCCTTTTCTACCGCATTTACACGGCTCACCCAAAACATTTATGGTTATATGACCGAGTTCACAACCACAGTTACTGCTGCCACTGAAAATCTCACCATCAACCATAACGCCGGCGCCAAGGCCCTCATCAAGTTTTAGATAAACAAAGTTCTCCATATTGCCCGAAAATCCGCACCATTTTGAAGAAAGGGCGGCGGCATTGGCATCGTTATCAACATAAATATCAATTCCCGTAGCATCCTTAAGCCTTAAACCCAAATCAATAGAATTCCAATGGGGATATTCCGGCATATCTATAACAACACCGCTTTTTGAAGCACGGCCGGGAATACAAATACCTGCGCCGATTATATTTTTCTTTAGATATTTTTTCTTATAAAAACAAAGTTTTTCTATTAAAATTTTAAGAACCGAATTTAGTTCTTCAAGACCAATTTCAATAATTTCTTCTTCTATCTTTTGAAGCGAAAAATCATAAACCGTAAAGCAAATTCTTGACCTTGTAAGGCGAACGCCGAATATTACCGCATAATTGGAATTTATCCTATAAAGAGCGGCTTTTCTACCGCCATAAGAAACATATTCGCCCGTTTCCACACAAATGTTTTTTTCGCAAAGTTCACCAACCAACTTATTAACAGTAACAGTTGTGAGACCCAACTCGGTTGCGATATTTCCCTTTGAAATTGCTTTTTGAGAGTGTATAACCTTAAGCACGGCCGCCATATTGGCACCTTTAACATCAGAAGCGTTATTCAACAATCACACCAACCTTAATATAGTCAATTATTATTTGCCTTTACAATGTTTATTGTAACATTACTAAACTTTTTTGTCAATAAAAAAGCGCAACTTTCGTTGCGCCTTTTCTTAAATATTATCACTGTTTTGCCATATTATTTCAAATAATTCTTTTGCCCTATCGTTTTGACCCGACAAGTGCAAATAACCAAAAAGGCACTCAAGACCGGTTGCGGTATGATATTCGGCGTTACTCACCCTCTTGGGCGTTGTTGAGGTATGAAAATTTCTACCCCTCTTAAAGACCGCCATTTCTGTTTCGGTTAATTTATCCTCAAGAAAGGAAAATGCCTTGGCTTGTGCCGCCGCGTTTACAAGGGTAACCGAAAGGCTATGCAATTCGCCTGACGGCCTATTGATGTTTGATATATGGGTGCGCACATATAATGTATAAACCGCATCTCCAACAAACGCCAACACCGATGGACTTAATAAATTTATATTTTCCATACTATCACCTTAAGGCACATAATCAAATTCAACACCGCAAACATCTACGGTATCGCCCTCTTTAACCCCTGCTTTTTCAAGCGCCTTGATTATGCCGCTTGAACGAAGCGCACGCTCGAAATACTGCAAAGACTCATAATCATCAGGGTCAACCTTGTTCATTATATCATCAACCCAATCGCAATTTTCCACATAGAAAACGCCATCACGCACATCTATTGTAAAACTACGCTTGTTTTCAAACTCAACAACGGTATCGAGCGGTACTGCTTCTGGCTCAAAGCGTTTGATAGCGGGCAACTTTGAAAGTTCATCAGCCACAAAATTCATAAGCGCGCCTGTGCCCTCACCGATGGCCGCCATAACGGGAAAGAAAGCATAACCGAGGCTTTCAAAATGGTTTCTTATGCGCTCGATTTCTTCTTCATCTATAAGGTCGCATTTATTACCTACAACTATTTGCGGTCTTTCAGATAATTCGCTGCTGAAAACAGCAAGTTCTTTATTTATCTTTTCAAAATCTTCAATGGGGTCTCTAAACTCGCTGCCCGAAATATCAATTACATGAAGCAAAAGTCTGCAACGCTCAACATGGCGCAAAAACTCGTGGCCGAGACCTATGCCCTCACCTGCACCCTCGATAAGACCGGGTATATCAGCCATTACAAAAGATGTTCCCTCATCAATTTTAACCACGCCCAAAACGGGAGTTAGGGTTGTAAAATGATAATTAGCAATTTTAGGCTTTGCCTCACTAACCACTGAAATCAATGTAGATTTTCCAACATTTGGGAATCCTATAAGTCCCACATCAGCCAAAAGTTTTAGTTCAAGGGTGACATCCATTTCTTCACCCTTTTGCCCATCATTTGCAAATCGTGGAACCTGACGGGTGGCGCTTGCAAAATGGCAGTTGCCCCAACCGCCGTTGCCGCCTTTAGCAATAACGGTTGGCTCATCATCCGAAATATCGGCTATAAGTCGACCTGTTTCGGCATCTTTTACGAGTGTACCGCGAGGAACACTGATTACAAGATTGGCACCGCTTTTACCCGTGCAACGAGATGCGCCGCCTTTTTGTCCGTCCTCGGCTATATATTTACGCTTATAGCGGAAATCGGCAAGGGTTGAAAGGTTATCATCAACAACAAAAACAACATTGCCGCCACGGCCACCATCGCCGCCATCGGGGCCGCCTGCCGCAACATACTTTTCACGATGAAAGGTTGCCGCACCGTTACCGCCGTTGCCCGCTTTAAGATGTATTTTCGCTACATCTACAAACATAAAAAATTCTCCGTTTCAAATGAAAAATAAAAGCCCGAGAAAACTCGGGCTGTCAGTTAACTTATTGCTCTACTGCATAGATGCTGACTTGCTTACGGTCACGGCCAACTCTCTCGAATTTAACCTTGCCATCTATTAAAGCAAACAATGTATCATCAGAACCCTTGCCTACATTGTTGCCGGGATGAATGTGAGTACCTCTCTGGCGAACCAAAATGTTGCCGGCGAGAACAAACTGACCGTCTGCACGCTTAACGCCAAGACGCTTAGCCTCACTGTCACGACCGTTCTTTGTAGAACCAACACCCTTTTTATGAGCAAACAATTGAATGTTAATCTTTAACATGATTACACCTCCGAAATTACTTTGTAGGTGTGATTATTTTATCACACTAAGTTTATTGCTGTACTGCTCGGACAATTGCAATATGTGGAGTTTGAAGCCCTCAAGCACTATCTCGGTAGCCTCATTAGGAGCCTTAACATAAAAATACATCTTAGCATCGCTAATCTCTACCTCGGCCTTTTGCTTTGCAATCTCTAAAACGGTATTAGCAGCCATATAAGCCGCCGAAGATACCGCCGCACACACAATCTTACCGAGTGAATCATCACAGTTTTCACTACTGTGACCGCTAATCTCAAAACCCGAAAGTTTTTCTTGATTAACTAAAAATTTTACCACAGTCATAATTAACCAATCTCGTTAATTTGTACTTTAGTGTAGGGCTGTCTGTGGCCCATTTTGCGTGAACTGCTCTTCTTGGGTTTGTAGGTGAAAACAGTAACTTTTTTACCCTTACCGTTCTTCACAACTGTACCCTTAACAACAGCATCCTTCACATAAGGTTTACCAACTTTAAGAGTTGTGTTCTTTACAGCAACAACCTTATCAAAGATAACCTCGCTTTCAGCCTCAGCATTGAGCTTTTCAACATAAATTACATCGCCCGGCTCAACACGATACTGCTTTCCGCCTGTTTCAATAATTGCGTACATTTCCTTGGCACCTGCCTTAATTCAGTCTCGCTACGGGGGGTGTGTGCAACGCACAACTTATCATAACCCACAATATGCGGCTTTAGCATTTTACCACTAATGAGAAGATTTGTCAAGCAAAAAATAATTTAATGAATAAATATCTTGAAAAATTTGGTGTTTTGTATTATATTATATAATGTTATTGTATTTTTAGAAATAATACCTATATTATTTCGCAACGCGCAAGGAGTTATTTTATGCAAAGCTATTTTAATTTATCCGATGCTTTGAAAAAAGAAGAGTTCGCTTCGGTTAAGGCACAGTACGAGCGCCTTAAAAGCTTGGGTACCACACTTGATATGACAAGAGGTAAACCCGGTCCTGACCAAATGGATATCAGCAGCAATCTTTTTGATTTGGTTGGCAACGATTCGGGCTTTAAGAACTGTGAGGGCACCGATTGCCGTAACTACGGCGGTCTTGACGGTCTTATTGAATTAAAGCATCTCTTTTCACAAATAATGGGCATTAACCAAAATCAAATTATCGTGGGCGGTAACTCCTCCCTTAATATGATGTTTGATACTATTGCTCAGGCTATGACACACGGCTTCGGCGATAAGCCTTGGTGTCAACAAGGTGAAATTAAGTTTTTATGCCCTTCCCCGGGTTATGATAGACATTTTGGTATAACAAACTATTTTGGCATCAAAATGATACCCATTAAAAATACACCGAACGGTCCCGATATGGACCTTGTTGAAGAATATATCAAGGACAAATCGGTTAAGGGTATGTGGTGCGTTCCGAAATATTCTAACCCCGAGGGTCTTACCTATTCCGATGAAACGGTAAGGCGTCTTGCAGCCATGAAGCCTGCGGCTAAAGATTTCCGTATTATGTGGGATAACGCCTATGCTATTCACGATTTATACGATGAGGGCGATGAACTTCTAAACATCTATAACGAATCTCTTAAGTATGGCAATGAGGACAATGTAATTATGTTTACATCCACCTCAAAGATTTCTTTCCCTGGTGCAGGTGTTGCAGCAAGTGCTGCGAGTCCTAAAAATGTTGAAATGATTAAGGGCCGTATGTTCTATCAAACCATAGGTCCTGATAAATTAAATCAATTGCGCCACGCAAGAGCATTTCCAAACACCGATGCTCTAAAGGCACATATGAAGGTTCACGCCTCTATATTGCGCCCTAAATTTGAGGCGGTGCTCACCTGCTTCGAGCGTGAACTTAAAGGTCTTGATATCGCAACTTGGACCAATCCAAAGGGTGGCTACTTTATCAACCTTGAGGTTATGGAAGGTTGCGCCAAGCGTGTTGTAGCACTTTGTGCAGATGCAGGTCTTAAATTAACAACTGCAGGTGCTACCTATCCTTATGGTAACGACCCGTTAGATACCAACATTCGCATAGCCCCATCCTTCCCCGACGTTAAAGAAATTGCAAGTGCAGCCGAAATTCTTGCTTGTGCAATTAAATATGCCGCACTTGAAAAATTACTCAACAAATAACGCATCGCATTTTACAAAGATTAGGAGGTTTTAGCCATGAAGTCTAAAAAGACAGGCAAGTTCAAGTTTTTTGTGATATTGGTTATCATTTTAGCACTTACCTATACTGCATTTTTCGGCGTGAGCGATTACTACGGCGACACCAAAGAGATTTATATCAAGGGTGCCAACGATATCCGTTGGGGTATTGATATAAGCGGTGGTGTTGAGGCCGTTTTCTCTCCCGATAAAAACGATGTTGATATCACAGCCGATGATATGGAATCGGCAAAACTCACCATTGAAAACCGTTTGGTAAATGAAAACATTACCGATTATGAGGTTTTTGTTGACAACAATAACCATCAAATTATTGTTCGTTTTCCTTGGTCGGCCGATGAAAGCGATTTTAATCCAACCGAGGCAGTTGCCGAGCTTGGTGAAACCGCACTTCTCACATTTTGCGGCAACACAGATAACACCGACATTCTTTTAAGCGGTTCAGCCGATATCGCTTCGGCAACACCCGGTGTTGACGAAAACAACAAATATGTTGTTCAGCTTACCTTTACCGATGCGGGTATGGCTAAGTTCAAGAAAGCCACAGGCGAATATAAACAAATATCCATTTGGATGGACCAAACTATGATTTCAGCGCCGACTGTTAGTGAGCAAATCACCACCAACAACGCCGTTATTGAAGGTAACTTTGATGCCGAGAGTGCCAAAGACCTTGCTAACAAAATCAATGCCGGCTCTCTCCCCTTTGCTTTAACGGTTGATGATAGTAAGTTACAGGTTATCTCCCCCACTCTTGGCTCTAACGCCTTGAATGTAATGGTTATTGCAGGTGCTATTGCCTTTGCAATTATTTGCATAATTATGATTACCCGTTTCCGTTTGCCCGGTGTAATTGCTTCGATTGCTTTGCTTGGTCAATTAGCAGGTATGATTGCTTGCATTTCGGGTTACTTCACAATCTTTGATAGCTTCACACTAACCGTGCCGGGTATTGCAGGTATTATCCTCTCAATCGGCGTAGGTGTTGACGCTAACGTTATTTCCTTTGAAAGAATTTCCGAGGAATTCAGAAAAGGCAAGACTATAGACGGTGCTATTGAGGCCGGTTACAATAACAGTTTGAGCGCGGTTATTGATGGTAATGTTACAATCGTTATTATCTCGGTTGTACTTATGGGCGCTTTTGGTACTCCCGACAGTTTCCTTGCTAAAATCTTCTCACCCGTTATGTCACTTTTGGGTTCACAAATCACAGGCTCTATCTACTCATTCGGTTACACCTTGCTCGTTGGTACCATATTCAACTTGATAATGGGCATCTGGGCTTCTAAGGTTATGATGAAGAGCATTTCTAAATTTAAGAAGCTACGCAATCCTTGGTTATTCGGAGGTGAGAAAAATGTCAATGCTTAATAAAAAGATAGACTTTAATAAGTCACTTAAACCCGTTTTGATTGTTTACGCCGCTTTGATTATCGTTGGCATTATAATCTCCTGCATTTTCGGTGTAAAACTTGACATTAACTTCACTGGTGGCGCAAGAATTTCCTACTCATACACAGGCGAAATTGACACTGCCGCCGTTGAAAAGGACATCACCGATTCATTAGGTTCAGGTGCAGCAGTTACCTATAGCACCGATATTTCGGGTGAAACAAAACAAATTGTTATTTCACTTTCAGGTAACAAAGGTGTTACAACTGACACTCAAAACACTCTCACCGAGAAGTTACAAACAAACTTTAAGGACAACACAATTGAACTTTACGATTCTAACTCGGTTAGCCCTACAATCGCCGGCACCTTCTTTGCAAAAAGTCTTGTGGCTGTTGCAATAGCGGGTATCCTTGTTGTAATTTATGTTGGTATCCGTTTTAGAAATATCGGCGGTGTATCGGCAGCCATTACCGCTTTTGCTTCCCTTATTCTTGACTGTGTGATTGCATTTTTAGCCTGCGTTATCTTTAGACTTCCCGTTGACTCTAATCTTATAGCAGTTATCCTTACATTGCTTGGTTATTCACTTAATGATACCATCGTTATTTACGACCGTATCCGTGAAAACAAGCGTCTATATCCTCAAATGGATATTGCCGAAAATGTTAACGAAAGTGTAAACTCGGTTAAAACCCGTAACTTCTTTACAACCTTTACAACGGTTTGTGCCGTTATAACAATAATTGTGGTTTCGGAAATTTTCGCCCTTACAACTCTTCGCAGTTTCGCAATTCCGATGGTTTTCGGTATTGTTTCGGGTTGTATTTCTTCTCTCTTTATTTCCTCTCCCCTTTGGGTTATTTGGAAAAAAGCAACAAAGAAAAAATAATCACCAATTATATAAAAGGACCGCGTAATTTTTACGCGGTCCTTTTAATATATCTTAATAATCAGCAAATAATAGTTTAGGGTGATTTTTTGAGTAAAAGATTTGTGATTGCGGGAATTATTTTTTGTTCTATCAGCGGTGTGCTTTTACATTTTGCTTTTGATTGGACAAATCAAAATGCTTTTGTTGGACTTTTTAGCGCCGTTAACGAAAGTATTTGGGAGCATTTGAAACTTTTATTTTATCCCGTGATTATCTTTAGCATTTACGAATATTTTTTATACGGAAAAAATATCCCCTCATTCATCCCTTTGAGAACGCTCGGGGTTTTTATCGCCCTTTTCTTTATTGTGAGCGCTTATTACACCTACTCGGGTATAATCGGCGAGCATTATGCCTTTGTTGATATTGCTCTTTTCTTTATAGCAGTGGTTATTGTATTTTTCTTTACTGCCATTGCTATAAAAAACAAGCCCACCGTTACAAAATTATCGGTGAGCTTATCACTAATATCTATTGTAATTTTCGCTATTTTGCTATCAGTATGGACTTTTAATCCGCCCCATATAAACTTGTTCCGTGATGTGCCAAACGGCACCTACGGCATTTTTAGAAACTTATAACGCCCAAATGCTCAAGCAAAATCTTAAGACCTATTAAAACAAGTATTGCGCCGCCGGCAAACTCGGCTTTTGATTTATATTTTGCGCCAAAAACATTGCCAATCTTAACACCGATTGCCGAAAGAATAAAGGTTATAACACCAATTAAAATAACGGCCGCCGCAATATTAACATCAGGCAACACGGCAAATGTTATACCTATTGCCAATGCATCAATACTCGTGGCGATTGCCATAACAAACATTGATTTTACCGAATAGCAGTTGTCGGTACATCCTTCTTGCTTGCTAAACGATTCTTTAAGCATATTGGCGCCTATCAAGGCCAAAAGTATAAAAGCAACCCAATGGTCAAACTGCTTTATGTATTTTTCAAACGCAGTGCCTAAAAAATAACCTATAAGCGGCATTAAAGCCTGAAATCCGCCAAACCAAGCGCCCGTTACCAGCATATGCGAAAGCTTAGTTTTATAGGTTGCCAGTCCCTTGCAAACCGCAACGGCGAAGGCATCCATCGAAAGACCTATTGCTAAAATAAAAAGCTCAATAAAACTCAAAATTATACCTCTTTTCGCTTTTGACAATGAGTATAATACCATAAATTTATAAAAAAAGCAACCACTATAAAATATAGCGATTGCTTTTGTTTTATTCATTTGCTGATATTGGCAAATCATTTTTCGGCAAGCGTTTTCGCAAGATGGAAAAACATATTAGATATGCAACAATCATAATTATCCAGCTTATAGGATACACCAAATATAATCCGTTTATTGAGTGAAACAAAGGTGTTTGAAAAGCCGTTGAAACCCACAACACTCTCACGCCACAAGCCCCAAACACCGAGATAATTGTCGGAACAAGCGAATATCCCATTCCTCTTATTGTTCCCGACAAGCAATCTTGAATGCCACACAGAAAATAAATACCAGCTACGGTGCACAATTTCAAAACACCCGCCGTTATTACTTCTTCCTTAGTTGCATACAAAGAAATCAAGTGACTTGGGAACAAAACACAAAATCCACCCATTAAAAAACCCGTGGTTGCGCCACACAAACAAGAAACACCTGCCACTTTGCCTATTCGTGAAAACTTGCCGCCACCGATATTTTGACTTTCAAAAGTCACAGCGGCTTGAGCAAAGGCATTCATTGCTACCCATATAAATGTTTGAATATTATCGGCTGCAGCATTGGCCGCAACAACATCGGCACCAAAAGAATTAACCGAAGACTGCAAAACCACATTTGAAAGGGAATAAATAATACCCTGCAACCCCGACGGGAGACCAATTCCAAAAATTTTGGCAACAATTTTAGAATCTAGACATAGCTTTTTGATTTCAAACTTAAAATCGCCTGATTCCTTAACTAAACAACGTAAAATTAAAACTGCCGACACAAGCTGCGATATCACCGTTGCAATAGCAACGCCCGCAACTCCCATTTCAAAAGCAATAACAAAAACAAGATTTAGGATTACATTTATCACACCGGCTACTGATATATAGATAAACGGCCTTCTTGTATCTCCCTTTGCACGCAATAATGCGCTTCCAAAATTATAAAAAAGGCTTGGAAGCATACCGCAAAAATAAATTCTTATATAAAGTATGGCAAGCGGCAAAACCTCGCTCGGTGTTTTCATAAGCCTTAATAAATCATCGGCAAACAAAAGGCCAAAGGCTGTTAAAACCACGCCACCCAACAAACTAATTGAAATAGCCGTATGTACTGTTTTGGAGAGTGATTCGTGGCTTTTTGAGGCAAAAAAACGGGCTGCAACAACATTAGCGCCGACCGAAAGACCCGTAAACAGGCCAACAATCAGATTAATCAGCGAGCCGGTTGAACCTACTGCCGCCAAGGCGGTTTCGCCCGCAAATTTACCGACAACAATAACATCAGCCGCATTAAAGAGTAATTGCAAAACACTTGATAGCATCAGTGGAAATGCGAATAAAAGCATTTTCGGCAAAATGCGGCCTGTGCACATATCTATTTCATATTTCTTTTGCAAAGCCAACACTCCCCAAGCGTAACCATATCAAACAAATCTTACTTCATACCCATTATATACCTTTGAAGTGATTATGCAATAGAAAATTGTAATTTTAATATAATCGGTCGGTTTTTTAATATTACTGAGGCATTACGATTTCTTTTGATGCTTCACGGCCGAAAATTACCTTGTCAGCAAAGAAAATGTCGGCGATAAAAGCAACGACAGCATAAACAATTAAAAGCACAACCACAAAAGTCTCGGATATATTCCAGTTGTTTTCAAAGGACACTGTAAGAAGTGCAAGTGCAAACGAATAGAAAACAGAAGCTATAGCTCTATCGATAATCCTTACAACAAATTTTGAAGAAGATTCGCTATTGAATTTCTTTCTTTGCATGCCTATTATAACAACTGCTATCGCTAAGCAAATAATCTTAATTATCGCTTCAAAAATCCAACTCATTTCAAAGCCCTTAACAAAAATGCTGCCGAATAGGTAAGAACCTATAAAAATAATAACCAATGTTATAGTCGCCGTGGATAAAAAGCGAATAGCCACCTCAGCCCTTGGTAAAATCGAAAACATATAAACGATCCCAAAAGAAATAACCGCCCAAGCAACAAAATTTAGAAAATTATTGTTTGGCACCAAAGTGATGCTATTTGACGAAAGTATTCCGGCAACACACAAAGCAAATGCGCCCTTAGCAAAAATTATTGCGCTTGAAGTAAGGAAAAAGGCTAACGCTGCGGCCGCTGCAGCTAAACAAAGAATAATAAGAATAAATATAATCATACTTTTTCTCCTTTAAGTTACCATTTACAACCTTAATTAAAGTTAGAACCTTCGGCAAATTACCGAAGGTTCTATTTATAAAATCCAATTTGAAAAATAAACTATCTCTTAAGCCAAAAATCTGCAGCAGCATAACGGCGAGTTTTCTTCATTTCCTTTGTCAACTGCTTGTTCTGCTCGATGAGAATTTCTTGATTTCTCTTGTTTTCTTCATCTCTTAAATCGCCTAAATGGATATTGATAGCATCGCCTGGGGTTGTTGCTCTACCCTTGCGAACGATATCATAAAGAATATTTAATGTTGCAGGTCTTGTATATTCCTGGCCGAGAGCACAGTAGCCATAATCAGCATAATATTGGTCTAACTCTTGAGTTAATTCATCGCGGCGAGCGGTCGCTACTGCGAGTTTTTCCTTGTTTTTCTTTCTTTGCAAAATAAAAAGTGCAATGAAAGCAATAGGGAGAACATAAAAGAACCAAGATTTTGCAATGATACCGATGATAATAGAAATTACAGCGGCTACAATCCAACCGCCAAAGCCACGGCTAGAACGATCCTCAACCTCTTCAGAAACAAGATCAAGTTCATCATACTGAGCTGACTTTGCGCCAAAATAACTAATCATATGTTCCATATCAGCGAGACAACGCTGACGAGCATCAGCACCAGCAGGTGCTGCGGGGGCTGCAACCTCTCCTTCTGCAGAAGCGCCACAATTGGGGCAAAACTTTGCATCATTCAAATCGGTGCCGCACTGTTTACAAAATGCCATAATATTTCGCTCACTTTCGTCAAATATTGTGGAATTAATTTATAATCCACTGTAATTATACAACCGATAGTATTAAAAGTCAAGAGCAAGTGCACCTATTTACGATAAATTTCGACATACTTTTTAATATATAATCAAGACTTTCATCAAAATAAAAAATCCAAGGTTAACCTAAATGTCAACCTTGGATTTTGGTGCGAATGACGGGACTTGAACCCGTTATTTTTTTCAGTAAAAGCCTTATAAATAAACGCTTTATAAAAACTATGTGCGTTTTCGTGTGCAGTTTTGAAACTGCGTATAAGGTATAACGGTGCGCTTTTTCCATATTTTTACAATTATGAACTATGGTTCATTGTAGCGCTACCTGTTTATATCTTATAAATGATACGACAGAAAGCGTGATTTTATGAGTTTTTTAGACAACCTATCCACTTCCCTTTTGCGAATAATTGAAAGAGATAATCTTTCATACGAGAAACTTGCCAACCGTTGTGAGCTTAGCACCCGTTTTGTCACAAAGGTGATACATAGAAAAGCAGCGCCAACCATCACTTCTTTAGAAAAGATATGCAATACTACCGACTGCACCCCTAACGAGTTATTGTTGTTCACTGATGGCACCGATAGTTTTTATCGCACACCAATGATAATCAAAACATTTATAACTCATAATTATGGTGGCCGTTCCGACACATACGCTTACTGCCCCCGGTGCAACGCAGTAATTGAGCGGGATTTCCAAAACTTTTGCTCAAGCTGTGGGCAACGATTAGATTGGAAAAATTTCTGACCTTGCAATTATTTACATTTTGTGTTAAACTTACCTTGCAACACATTTGAATATTTTCCTACACTATGTGCATTTTAATAAGGTAAAAATGCGCCCGGTTTTTTGCACTTATGTGTAGAATATTCATGATGTGTTGCAATAGTCTTGAGCCGGGTGCATTTTTCGGTGCGTGGCTTAGGCTACGCACTTTTTTAATTTTAGGAGGATAAACATGTCAAACGGTAAAGGAAAAACCACTTTATACAACATCCTTGGAGTTGTTTTAGGAGTTATTGGAGGATTAATAGCATATTATCTTGCTACCTTAATTTTTGCCTTATTAGGTGAAATTCGATTTATCGCCGCTCTTTTAAGTTGGCCTGTTGATTTTGAGTGGTACGCTCTAACTGGCATATTATTTGCAGATATTTTTGTAGGAATAGGAATTTGCAAATATTTTTGCGACAAAACTGAGGCAACGCTTAACTACGGCGTAATAGTTCTTATTATAATAAACGTCATACGATACATATCAGGTTTTGTTAAAAATATCGTTTCTATAGGTTTTTCTTTTCCCTTACTGCTAGTATATATAATGGCTTTAGGCGCAATAATTGTAATGGGAACAAGCGCCGTACCTAATGAGAAATAAAACAAAAACCGCCCCGTTCATAAGAACGAGGCGGTTTCTTTTTATTTCGAATTATCAAACATTTTAAGCCAAGAAAGGATAACCCCCAATATTTCCTTAACGACCTCAACCCAGCTTTTCTTTACTGCAGCGGTATCGGTTTGATTTGGTGCGATTTCATCCTTCGGCTCTTCTTTTTCCTCCGGCGCCGTCGCTTCAGGAACTGTTTCGGGTTTGGATGGTTCAGGGTCAACAGGTTCGGGAAGGGGCTCTGGTTGTACCACCTCAGAACTCGGTTCGGATGCTACAGGTGTAGGAGCTATCTTTTTTGTAATACCGGCGAGTTTAACCAATGCCGCTATATATCCTTTTACTACTTTGCGTGCAAATTCCTCGGTGAGAATCAGCGGTGTATCGGTCGTGCTATCCATAAATCCGCATTCGACAAGCACCGCCTTCATTTTAGTCTTTGCGAGAACATCAAACCCCGCAGTACCCAACGGTGTAGACCTATCACCCTTCGGCACACCTGCAGCAATCAACTGCTCGTAAAACCTCTTTTGCCAATTCCCCGTTTCGCCGTTGGCCGATAACTTATTGTATCTAAACACAATTAAGCCGCCACCGCCGCCACCGCCTATACCTGCATTGTGGTGTGTTGATAAATAGAAATCTGCGCCCCACTCATTTGCCTTTCGGCATCGCTCGATTGTTGATACGTCGGTTGCGCCTGTCACATCATCCATGCGCATCACCTCTATACCATCATACCCCTTCAACTCTTCTTCAAGCATATTACAAATTCGGGAATTAAGCACCCACTCCCTTGTTTCCGCCGAATCAATCGACTTAAGGCAACGTTTACCAGCTGTATATAAACCGTGACCCGCATCTAATGCTAACTTAAACATTTATTTGTCCTCCTTTAGTTTTTTGAAAAACTCATCGGCTTTCTTTGCCCTCTCGGTAAAAGAATTATTGTACCACCAAGCACAAAGAATTGCCAAAATCTCGATAGCAAGTTCTATGATAATAGCTATATCGTTTTCCGAAATGTCAATAGGATGCACGCCGTACTGCCTTAAAATAATGTTAATAAGCACTATAAGCAACACAGCCGTTCTGATGATTGTTGATTTTGATGTTTTCATATTATACCTCCTAATTTGGCTGGTGAAATTTTTCCAACCTATCAATTCTCTTGTGGGCTTGTTTACAGCTTTCCTCGGTTCTCGTAACAGTATCGTGCAACTTTTGCATATCGTCTCGGACTTCCCGCAAATCAAGCTTAAGTGTATCGATACCGGCCTTAATGTATCCGATTTCAGTAAAGAGCGAGCCTGTTTGCTCGCCCTCTGCCTTATTATCGTTTTTTTTGTCCCTCATAAGTGCAATGCAGGCAACCACCATACCAATTATGCCTACCACTGCTCCTATTACACCTAAAATCAGTTCGGTCATAACCCTTCCTCCAAAAGCTCTTCCTCAGCTATTTCCAGCCACTTTTGAACAATAACATTTCCCTCTAACTGATAAGCGCTTCTATAATTTTTATCATCTTGAGGGCACTCGTTTTTTTGTAATCTATAATAGCCTTGTTTGTTATGTATTTCCTCGCTTGTGGTAAATACATCTTTGCCGTCAAACCTTAATGGTCTGGGGGCTTTTTCTATACTTATTTCATCTTTTATTTTATAAAACATATCAAGCACTCTCCTTGCTATAATAAGTTACTTCCATATTAGAAGGTTGTAATGATGCGTCAATATCATATATGGTTGTGAGACCACTAAATGTGGGCAAGTGTGGCAATATAACGGTTTCTTCCGTGGGTGTTGATGTTATATACCCCACATACATATTATTGTTTTTCAAAAATTCAACAAAACTTTCTACAGTATCAGTCAGTGGGGGATAATAAACTCTAATGTTTGATAACGAAGCGGAGATTCCTGTAACCTCTTTGCCATAAAGATTATTTCTTGATATGCCCTCCAACATATTAGAATAACAATTAACAGTATTTCCGTTATCTAATATTTTTCCTATCTGGTACCTAACAGTCAACTTGCCGCCGCCGTCTGTATATTGTAGCCAGTTCTCATCACCTGTTAAATCTATGTGCCTTATATTTCGGACAACCTTACTATTTTCAAAATCGATATAATCTACATAGTTTCCAATTTTGCGAAGTGGTTCATCTATGAAAATATTGGTTAAGGTTGGCTGTATATATCGCTCATATTCGGTTGCTATATCACCAAGTTCAATTTGGACATTAGAATAGGTGGCTTCAGTATCTTTGGGTGAATTATAGTTTATATAAAAGTTTACCGCATATTCTTTGTCTTCTGTGATTGTGAAAGTACCATTACAGTTGCCTCTTGAAGAGTTATTTACAATAAAAGCCTTATTTTCTCTATCATATACTGCCCAACCACCGCCTAATCCATCACTTGTATATATATTTCCAGATATTCTATAAATCCCTTTTTTCAAAAACACATAATATGCTACGTTAGCGGTTCCTGAAGAACGAAGTTTTTTGAAAGTGAAACTATTGTTCGATGTAACTAACTCATAAATTGTTTGATAGTTTGTAGAAAAGGTGACTTGCTTTAGATTAAACAAATTTTTACCACTTACATTTAATGGAACTTTATAACCATAAGGCTCATAATCACCTACAATATTTTCTTCTATTTGTAATATTGGTTTTTCTTCTATAATGTCATTAGGAGTTATTATAGCATTGTTTGATGTATTAAATATAAATCTTACTTTTGAACGATTTTCTAAAGTAAAATATTTATTATAAGCATTAGATGTTATATATTGTTCCCAAACTTCAGTTTCATAATTATATATATGCACACCTCTAACCAAAGCTCTATTTG
>JAZRZR010000085.1:0-5625 GCA_045601525.1 Acutalibacteraceae bacterium | reverse complement strand
GGAGTTAAAAGATATTTTCTCCTCAAAAAGTGATAAGTTTTTATTGGTAATCGGACCATGTTCTGCGGATAGGGAAGATTCGGTTCTTGAATATGTAACTCGTCTTCGTGAGGTTCAAGAAAAGGTTAAAGATAAAATTTTTATCGTACCTCGTTTATATACCAACAAGCCTCGTACAACAGGTCTTGGATATAAAGGTATGCTTCACGAACCCGAGCCGGGCGAACTGCCTGATATGTTAAAAGGAATAATCGCAATTAGAAAATTACATATTGACACGATAACAAATACTGAATTTACATCGGCTGATGAAATGTTATATCCTGAAAACCATCGTTATCTTTCAGATTTGCTTTCATATGTTGCGGTTGGTGCACGCTCGGTTGAAGACCAAATTCACCGTATGACTGCAAGTGGAATTGGTATTCCTGTCGGCATGAAAAACCCAACAAGCGGTGATGTTTCCATTATGCTTAACGCCATTAAAGCTGCACAATCGGGTCACACCTTTATTTATAGAGGTTGGGAAGTTGAAACACAGGGAAATCCTTTGGCACATGCTATTTTGCGTGGATATGTTAATAAACATGCACAATCATTTCCTAACTACCACTTCGAAGATTTAATTCATTTATTCGAAACTTATCAAGAATCGGGACTAAATAACCCCGCAGTTATTATTGATACCAACCATGCCAATTCAGATAAAAAATATTTGGAGCAAATTCGTATATGTAAAGAAGTGCTTCAAAGCCGTAAATATTCGCCCGATGTTGCTAAAATGGTTAAGGGCTTTATGATTGAAAGTTATCTTGTTGATGGCGTACAAAGTATTGATAACCACACCTATGGCCAGTCTATTACTGACCCTTGTTTAGGATGGGAAAAAACTGAAAAATTAATTTATGATATTGCGGAGGAACTTTAATGGATAACATTAAAAGTCAATTGATAAAAGCTCTTGAAGAAATTTGCACGATTGCCAATTTGAAAAAAGGTGATGTTTTTGTAATTGGTTGTTCTTCAAGTGAAATTTCAGGCGGAGCGATAGGCAAGGCCTCAAATGAAGAAATTGGCCAAATTATATTTGATACTGCAAACCAATTTTTGTCAAATAAAGGTATCGCACTTGCTGCACAATGTTGTGAGCATCTTAATCGCGCTCTTGTTATTGAAAGCACCAATGCGGGAAGTTTTGAGATTGTAAATGTTGTCCCAAAGGTTAAAGCAGGCGGCTCGTTTGCCACGGCAGCTTTTAAGGGCTTTGAAAACCCGGTTGTTATTGAAAGCGTTTCGGCAAAAGCAGGCCTCGATATTGGTCTTACAATGATTGGTATGCATATAAAAAGTGTTGCCGTGCCTGTGCATCTCAATAACAATAAAATAGGTGAAGCAACCGTTTTAGGTGCATATTCGCGCCCAAAATATATCGGTGGGCCTCGCGCTCAATACGAATAATAACGATATTTAGTGGTTAAATTATTTTCTTTTTAATAAAACCACAACAATTTGTGGTTTTTTGTGAAAAATGTTTAATCAATTCTATTGACATATTCGACAAATTGGTGTATAATTTGCCTATAATTCGTATCGTATAGTTTGGAGGGGTTATGATGTTGCTTTTAGAACAGCGTATCGCTAAAGACGGTAAAATTCTTGGTAGCGATATTCTTAAAGTAGATAGCTTTCTTAACCACCAAATAGATGTGTCATTGCTAAACGATATAGGCAAAGAATTTCACCGTTTGTTTGCAAACGATAATGTTACAAAAATACTTACTATTGAGGCGTCTGGCATAGGTATTGCATGTCTTACTGCCCAATATTTTGGTGTACCGGTTGTTTTTGCTAAAAAATCTAAAACCACAAATATTTCTGGCTCTTTTTACACTGCGAAGGTTGCTTCGTTTACCCACGGTAAAACTTATGATGTTTTGGTTTCGAAAGATTATTTATGCGAGAATGACCGTGTTTTAATTATTGATGATTTTTTAGCTAAGGGACAAGCTGTTTTAGGCCTTGCCGATTTGGTTGAATCTGCAGGCGCTACAGTTGTTGGCGCAGGAATTGTTATTGAAAAATCTTTTCAAGAAGGTCCTCAGTTAATTAGAGATAGAGGTATTCGCCTCGAGTCCTTAGCAAGAATAAAATCTTTGTCCATTGAAAATGGTATTGAATTTATGTAGGTTATTAAACCGCAAGGTTTGTAATAAATAAAAAGGAGAGATAATTATGAAAAAGTTACTCGCACTTCTTCTCGCAGTTGTTATGATTGCTGTTTTTGCAGTTGGCTGCGGCGAAGGCAAGCAGGGTGAAGGCAATGTTCTTTCTATAGAACAAGTTGAAAAGACAACTCCCGCTACCATCACTGCTATCCCGAAGGCTGACTTAAAGGTTGGCTTCATCTTTTTGCACGACCAAAACTCTACTTATGACAAGAACTTTATGGACGCTGCAAACCAGGTTGTTACTGAACTCGGCCTCACAGCTGACCAAGTAATCTTCAAGACCAACATTGCTGAGTCTGATGCTTGCTATGAGACTGCTAAAGAGCTTGTAAATGCTGGTTGCGACCTCATTTTTGCTGACTCTTTCGGTCATGAGCCCTTCTTGATTAAGGCTGCAAAAGAGTTCCCAAATGTTCAGTTCTGCCATGCTACAGGTACTAGAGCTCAAACTGAGTTAGTTGCTAACTATCACAATGCATTTGCTTCTATCTATGAAGGCCGTTACCTCGCCGGTATTGCCGCTGGTATGAAGGTTAAGGAAATGATCGATAGTGGCAAAATCACTGCTGACCAAGCTAAAATTGGTTATGTAGGTGCTTTCCCGTACGCTGAAGTTATTTCAGGTTACACCTCTTTCTATCTTGGTGTTAAGTCTGTTGTTCCTTCTGCAACAATGGATGTTAAGTTCACAAACTCTTGGTTTGATATTGCAGCTGAGAACACAGCTGCAAAGGCCTTGATTCAGGCTGGTTGCGTTCTTATTAGCCAGCACGCTGACTCCTCAGGTGCTCCTGCTGCTTGTGAGGAACTCAAGGTTCCCAACATTGCTTACAACATTGATACTTCTAACATTGGACCTACAACCGCCATCATTTCTTCAAAGATTTCTTGGGTTCCTTACTTCAAGCTTATCATTGAAACTATGATTAACGGTGGTGCAATCCCCACTGATTACTGTGCAACTATCGAGAACGGCGGCGTTCAGTTAACAACTCTTAACACAAATAATGCTGCTGCCGGTACTGCTGAGGCTATCGAAGCTGCTAAGCAAAAGCTTATTAAGAAAGAACTCAAAGTATTCGATACCAACAACTTCACAGTTGGTGGCAAGAAACTTGAGACATACTTGGCAGACGTTGTTGATGACGGTACATTTACACCTGATTCAGAAGCTATCAAGGATGGCTACTTCAATGAGTCTGTTTTAAGGTCTGCTCCTTACTTCGATTTAACAATCGATGGTATCACCGCAGAAAAGTAATTTAGTATTACAGGGCGGGGCAATTTTTTGCTCCGCCTATTCTACTTTTAATTTTGAAAAAAGTTTTGAGATATCAACACTTTTTTGAGAATTAAAGAATGGGGGAGAGTTAGTGAATACAGTTCCTGCAATAGAACTTAAGAACATTACCAAAACCTTTGGCAGCGTTGTTGCTAACAAAGATGTTTCACTTTCAGCGTATAAGGGTGAAATTCTTTCTGTTTTGGGCGAAAACGGTAGCGGAAAAACAACATTGATGAATATGATATCGGGTATTTATTTCCCTGATAGTGGCGAAATTTCCATCAATGGTGAGCCCGTTGTAATTGCATCGCCAAAGGATGCTTTTGATTATAAAATCGGTATGATTCATCAACATTTTAAGCTTGTTGATGTTTTTTCGGCAACCGAAAATATCATTTTGGGCCTCGAAGAATCTAAATTTAATATTAACAAAGCATCTGAAAGAGTTAAAGAAATTTGTGATTTATATGGCTTTGAAATTGACCCTAATAAAAAGATTTACAATATGTCGGTTTCCGAAAAACAAACAGTTGAGATTATCAAGGTTTTATATCGTGGTGCCGATATTCTTATCCTTGATGAGCCTACCGCAGTTTTAACCCCCCAAGAAACTCAAAAATTATTTGCTATTTTGCGTCGTATGCGCGATGATGGAAAAGCGATTATAATTATTACTCATAAACTTCATGAGGTATTATCTCTTTCGGATAAGGTTGCCGTTTTAAGAAAAGGTGAGTACATAGGCACAGTTAACACTGCTGAAACCAATGAGTCCGAACTTACCGAAATGATGGTTGGCAAAAAGATTGAGCTTAATATTGAGCGTAGTATACCTGAAGGTTGCGAGGATAGACTTGTTGTTGATGGTATTGATTGCATGAGTAGGGAAGGTGTTAAACTTCTCGATAATGTTTCGTTTACTGCGAAATCAGGCGAAATTTTAGGTATAGCAGGCATTGCGGGTTCGGGACAAAGAGAATTACTTGAAGCAATTGCGGGCTTGCAGCACATTGAAAACGGCAAAATTTTATACAATAACCCCAAAACAGGAGCAACCGACGATTTGTGCGATAAAACTCCTATTCAAATTCGTGAATTAGGCGTTAGACTTTCCTTTGTTCCTGAGGACCGTTTGGGTATGGGCCTTGTTGGAAATATGGATATTATTGATAATATGATGTTGCGTAGTTATAGAAAGGGTAAATCACTCTTTTTAGAGCGCAAATCTCCAAGAGAATTGGCTAACCATATTATCGAAGATTTAGAGGTTGTAACACCAGGAGCTACAACTCCTGTTCGTCGCCTTTCGGGCGGTAATGTTCAAAAGGTACTTGTTGGACGCGAAATTGCCGCTGCTCCCACAGTTTTGATGGCGGCGTATCCTGTAAGAGGCCTTGATATTAACTCTTCATATACTATATATAACCTCTTGAACGAGCAAAAGAAAAAAGGCGTTGCAGTTATTTTCGTAGGTGAGGACCTTGATGTTTTAACCGAACTTTGTGACCGTGTTTTAGTAATTTGCGGTGGTAAAATTTCGGGTATTGTTGATGGTAGAACAACCACTAAAGAAGAAATAGGCCTTTTGATGACTAAAAATGATGGAGGTAATAGCGATGACAATTAAAAAGAATATCCATCGTGAGCCTTTAATTCATATCACAAAGCGTGATGATATTGCCGGCTTCAAATCGGTTGCAATTCATGCGGTTGGCTTGATTTTGGGCCTTATCGTTTGCGGCGTTTTAATTATGGCATTTACAGGTCTTAGTCCTATTGATGTATATGTAAAAATGTGGCAGGGAACCTTTGGCGGTTCAGTTACTCGCATTAAGGCACTTTATCATGCCGCAATTTTACTTTCTATATCATTGGCGGTAACCCCCGCATTCAAAATGAAGTTTTGGAACATTGGCGCTGAGGGCCAGGTTTTAATGGGCGCTTTGGCCGCTGCGTTTTGTATGCTTGAGTTTGGTAATCAGTTATCAGAACCTGTTTTGCTTATTGTAATGTTTATAACCAGTATGGTTGTTGGTATGATTTGGGCAATTATTCCCGCTGTTTTTAAGGCGTTTTGGAATACCAATGAAACACTTTTTACACTTATGATGA
>JAZRZR010000084.1:0-4268 GCA_045601525.1 Acutalibacteraceae bacterium | reverse complement strand
AGTTGCCTGTGTGTTGATTCATTCCCGTAAGATTATTAAAAAGGGTGCTTTTACCAACGTTTGGGTTGCCCGCAAGGGTTACTGTTATATCGGTAGGCTGTTCTTTTTTTACTATAAGACTACTGTCTATGGCACTTATTCCTGTAGATTTATGAGTAAGACCCATTTTGTTCACCAACCTCTTGTACTATAATTTGGTCGGAAACCTCGCGCCTTAGGGCCATTACGCTGCCTCTTATATTAAAGGCGGTGGGCTCACCGAATGGGCTGTCAAAAAGTTTTTCTATTTTTGTCCCTTTGGTAATACCTATATCTAAAATTCGGCGGCGAATATCTTGATTGGCGGTAATTTCCAAAACACAGTATTCTTTGCCAAAATCGGTTTGGGTAAGATTCATATAATCACTCCATTACATTTTATTATATGAAAAAGTAAAAGCACTGTGAAAACAGTGCTTTAATTGAAACGCTTTTTAATTGTTGAACAAATTTTTTTGGCCGCAAATACAAAAATATAGTCCTTAATTAGAAACGGCAAGGAAAAAATAAGAAAATTTTCTAAAAATGGAGTTTTATAAATCAAACTGATATGTAAAATACCAAAGAGGTGACAAAGTATCACTGAAAAAATCAAAAGAAAAATAGAAACCGTTTTGCGTTGTGCCTTTAGCGATAAAGCGCACAAAAGGCTGAGAAAAACAAAACCAATAATAAAACCGCCCGTCTTGCCAAACAGAACGCCTGCCCCTCCAAGAAAACCCGAAAAAACGGGAAGACCGACAGCCCCTAACAATATATAAACACCGATAGAAAGAAGACTGTATAAAGGGCCTAAATAAAAACCGCATAATGCTACGGCAAAGGTTTGAAGAGTAAAGGGGATACCTGAAGGCAAGGGTATAATTATTTGGGAAAATATTGCTATTAAAGCGCAAAAAAGAGCCGAAAGAACAAGACGCTTTGTGTTATTTTTCATTAAGTCGCACCGTTGCCTTTCCCGAACTTAAAATTATTGTTTGATTTGCACACTCAACAATTAAATTTGCATTGTCGTCAATATAAGTTGCCTTGCCCGAAAGGTTGGTCCCGTTATATTCAAAAGTGATGTTTTTGCCGATTAAAATAGATTTTTCTCGATATTCAGCCAAAAAACTTTTGTTTGGCAAATCATTATAAAACTCGGAAAAGTTTTCAAGTATTTCTTTGAGAAGATTTTCTTTGAGTTTTTTCAAATTGTCGACCTTTTCAAAAAGGGAAGCAGCGGTTTCTTTTATATCATTTGGAAAATCATTAACAGGTTTTGTCAAATTAATTCCAATTCCAAGTATTGCAAAACGATTAGAGAAGATGTCGGTTGATGTTTCGGTTAATATACCGCTAACCTTTTTGCCGTTTATATAAATATCGTTTACCCATTTTATTCCGGTTTGTTTTTTGGTAACCTTTTCAATAGCACGACTAACGGCAACTGCCGCCGCAGTGGTGATAAAAGGGAAAAAATCAAGTGAAAATTCAGGGCGCAAAATTATACTGAAATAAAGTCCCGTGGCTTCGGGCGAAAAAAAAGTACGACCAACCTGACCGCGTCCCGCAGTCTGTTTATCAGCAATTATAACAGTGTTTTCATTACTGCCTTTTTTAGCCAATTCCTTAGCATAAGAGTTGGTAGATTCAAGACAGTCAAATTCAAGCAAGGTATATTTGTTTGGAAGCATCATAATATCACCGCTATTATTTTAGAATATAAGGGCAAAACTGTCAACTCTTTTAATCTTGCAAAATAATAAAATTATGTTAAAATATAATAAGGGTAGGTGAGAGTATGCAATATTCGGAAATTGTTTTAAGTTATATTCTTAAAGCACAAAATAAAAATGTTGTCTTGCCGCAAGGCGAAGCGCAAAGATTTGATTTGTATGCTCAGTTAATTAAAACCCCGTTTTCGCTTAATGAAGCCTTTGTAAAAACAGAAAGTTTGTATCTTAAAAAGGTTTTGTTAGAAAAAGAAAATTTTACTCTGCCAAACGGCATTAATGCACTTGTCGGTGATGCAGCGCTATTCGGTGGCGATGCAGTTGTTTTTTCAGTAGATGATACCGAAAGCAATCTCTTTCTTTTTGCGGGCTCAGCTTTCAAAATGGCAATAAATAAAAGCGAGGAACTGCCGTTTGCGGTGTATGTTCCGTCCCTTAGATATAAAAATGTCATTGTAAATCGGTTCCCTAAAATTAACGCTAAGGCCACCTCGGCTTTTGTTACTGGGTATATAACCGCATTGGAAAATTCGGTGGAACTTGCAATGGAAAAAGGCTGCAAAAATTTGGTTTATACCCACGTAGAGCTTAATAATAAACTGCTTGAAGAACAAATGATAAAATCAATAGCAACTCTTTTTTCAAAATATTACGAAAAAAGAAAAATAGATATTTTAGTGCTAACTTCGACCGATAAGATTTGCGAATTATATAACAAGTATTTTAAGAGGAAAGGTATATGAATTTTTTCAAGCATTTTTATACAATCACGAAACACCGCCATCAAGTGATAAGGCATTGTTTTAAGGCGGGGATTGGTTTTCAAGGTCTTTTTCACGACCTTTCAAAATATTCGCCCATCGAATTTCGTTCGGGTATAAAATATTATCAAGGTACAAGAAGTCCCAATGAAATGGAGAGGGAAACAAATGGGTATTCGCTCGCTTGGATTCACCACAAGGGGAGAAATCGCCATCATTTCGAGCATTGGAGTGATTATAATCCCAAAACCAAAATTATGGAGCCCGTTAAGATGCCTATAAAATATGTAATAGAAATGTTTTGCGATAGGGTGGCGGCAAGCAAAATTTATCAAGGAAAAAACTATACCGATTCTTCGGCACTTGAGTATTTTATGAAGGGTAAAGGTCGCCGTGTAATACATCCTGAAACATCGGATTTGCTTGAAAAACTTTTGATTATGCTATCGGCTGAGGGTGAAGAAAAAACCTTCGCATATCTTAAACAACTTAGAAGGAATGGATATTAAATGAAAATTTACGATTCAATATTATCACTTGTAGGTAAAACACCGCTTGTAAAAATTTCTAAATATTCTAAAGAAAAAGACTTTTCAAGTGATGTTTTGTTAAAACTTGAAAACTACAACCCCGCAGGCAGTGCTAAGGATAGAATTGCACTTGCGATGCTTGAAGAGGCCGAAAGGCAAGGAATTCTTCAAGAGGGCTCGGTTATAATTGAGTCAACAAGCGGAAATACGGGCATAGGTCTTGCGGCTGTTGCGGCGGCAAAGGGATATAGAATAATAATAACTATGCCTGAATCTATGTCTATCGAAAGAAGAAAAATGCTAACGGCTTACGGCGCTGAGCTTGTTTTAACTGATGCGGCTCTTGGCGTAAAGGGTGCCGCGGATAAGGCGAAGGAACTAGCAAGTCAAATCAAAAATTCCTTTATTCCCGACCAGTTTGCAAATCAAATGAACCCTAAAGCCCATTACGAAACAACAGGTCCTGAAATATGGACTGATACTGATGGAAAAATCGATGTTTTTGTGTGCGGCGTAGGCACCGGAGGAACAATTTCGGGAGTAGGTAAATTCTTGAAAGAGAAAAACCCCGATATTAGAGTGATTGCCGTTGAACCTGAAGATTCGCCACTGCTTTCAAAGGGTGTAAGCGGCCCTCACGGCATACAAGGTATAGGTGCAAATTTTGTGCCGGCAACCCTTGATACAAAAATATATGATGAAATAATTTGCGTGGCAACTCCCAATGCTTATAACTGTGCAAGGGAATTGGCAAAAACCGAGGGTATTTTGGTTGGTATATCCTCTGGCGCTGTCTTAAGTGCGATAGAGACAATAGCAACACGGGAAGAAAACAAAGGTAAAACGATAGTTGCCTTTATGACAGACGGTGGAGAAAAATATATTTCTACCGAATTATTCGAATAAAAAAACACCCACTTTAATCAAGTGGGTGTTTTGATTTTTAATTAGTCGTTTTTGGGAGCGGGTGCGGGTGCTTGGCTTTTAAGAGAAGCACGGGTTTTTCTGATTTCGGCAAGATTTGCGGTTAAGCCTTCATCGGCACGGCGCATAAGGTCATCAACGAACTCTTGTGCAGCCTTGCGCATCTCACGGCTCTTAGCCTGTGCGTTGGCTATAATTTCGGTCGCTCTCTCACGTGCAAGTTTTGTAACTTCCTCCTCGGAAACCATTGCGTTTGCGCGCTCTTCAGCACTGCGGATAATACCGTCAGCCTCACGCTT
>JAZRZR010000083.1:0-24211 GCA_045601525.1 Acutalibacteraceae bacterium | reverse complement strand
TGTTTAATAAATGCATTGAAAAAATGTAAATTTGTGGTACAATATAATAGTATGATATTTAACAAACTGAAAGGAAGTAAATCAAATGAACGCACTTAACAAAAAGACAGTAGAAGATATTGAAGTTAAAGGCCGTAAAGTGCTTGTTCGTTGTGACTTTAATGTTCCTATGAAGGACGGTAAAATCACAAGCGATAAGCGTATTATCGGCGCTTTGCCCACAATCAAGTATTTGCTTGATAACGGCGCAAAGGTTATTCTTTGTTCACACATGGGCAAACCCCACAACATTTTCACTGAGGGCTTTGATTTAACTAAAAAGGAAAAGAAGGCAGTTGAGGCTTTGCCTGAAAACGAGAGAGAGGCTGCAAAGGCTGAGTATCTTAAAAAGGCACTCGAGAACGATGCTAAGGCATTCACACTTAAGCCCGTTGCTGATAGACTAAACGAACTTCTCGATGGCAAGGTTGCATTTGCCGCTGATATTATCGGCGAAGATGCAAAAACAAAGGCCGCAGCACTCGGCGAGGGTGAGGCTCTTCTTATCGAGAATGTAAGATTTGATGCAAGAGAAACCAAAAACGGCGCTGATTTTGCAAAAGAACTTGCAAGTCTTGCTGAAATTTTTGTTAACGATGCATTTGGTACTGCACACCGTGCACACGCATCTACAACAGGCGTTGCTGATTATCTTCCTGCAGTTTGCGGTTACCTTATCCAAAAGGAAATCAGCGTTATGGGCGGCGCACTTGCAAATCCTGCTCGTCCCTTTGTTGCAGTTCTTGGCGGTGCTAAGGTAAGCGATAAGATTGGTGTTATTGAGAACCTTATCGAGAAGGTTGATACACTCATTATCGGCGGCGGTATGGCTTATACCTTCTTCCGCGCTAAAGGCTACACAGTTGGCACCTCTCTTTGTGAAGAGGATAAGATTGAACTTGCTGCTTCTCTTATGAAGAAGGCTGAGGAAAAGGGCGTTAAACTTCTTTTGCCGATTGATAACCGTCTTGGTCGTGAGTATGATGAAAACACCGAGGTTAAGGTTGTTGATTCAAGTGCTATCCCGGATGATTGGATGGGTCTTGATATCGGTCCTAAGACTGAGAAACTCTTTGCTGAGGCAGTTGCAGGTGCAGGCACAGTAATTTGGAACGGACCGATGGGTGTTTCAGAGTGGAAGAACTTTGCTTCAGGTACCGAGTCTGTTGCAGCAGCAGTTGCTGATTCGGGTGCAATTTCCATTATCGGCGGTGGTGACTCGGCAGCAGCAGTTCAAAAACTCGGCTTTGCTGATAAGATGACACATATTTCAACCGGTGGCGGCGCTTCTCTCGAGTTCTTAGAGGGTAAGGTGCTTCCCGGTATCGCAGCACTCAACGAGAAATAATAAAAATAATTGGCACGGCAATATCGCCGTGCCGATTTTGAGAATAGGAGAAATATTATGAACAAGGCAAAAAGAAGTGCAGTTATCGCAGGTAACTGGAAAATGAACAAAACCCCCGCAGAGACAACAGCCCTTATCAACGAAATGAAACCTTTGGTTTCGGGTGCTGATTGCAAGGTTGTTCTTTGCGTTCCCTTTATTGATATCCCTGCCGCAGTAGCTGCTGCAGAGGGTTCAAACATTGAAATTGGTGCTGAAAATGTACACTTCAAGGCTTCGGGCGCATATACAGGCGAAATTTCGGCTGAAATGCTCGTCGCTTCAGGTGTTAAGTATGTTGTTATCGGCCATAGCGAGCGTAGGCAGTATTTCGGTGAGACCGACCAAACCGTAAACCTTCGCACACTTGCTGCAATCAATGCAGGTCTTACTGCTATCGTTTGCGTTGGCGAAACACTCGAGCAAAGAGAACTCGGCTACACCGAAACACTTCTCAAATATCAAACAAAGATGGCTCTTACAAATGTATCTGCAGAGCAACTCGATAAAATCATTATCGCTTATGAGCCCGTTTGGGCAATCGGCACAGGTGTTACCGCAACAGCTGAACAGGCTGACGAGGGTAACGGCTATGTTCGTGAGGCTATTGCCGAGGTTTATGGCAAAGAAGTTGCTGAAACTGTAACAATTCAGTACGGCGGCTCAATGAATGCTAAAAATGCTGACGAACTCGTTGCTATGGCAAATGTTGACGGCGGTCTTATCGGTGGCGCATCACTTAAGGCTGAAGATTTTTCAGTTATAGTAAAAGCAGCATCTAAATAGGAGTAAATTTAATGAAAAAGCCAATTGTTTTAACAATTATGGATGGTTTTGGTTTTAATGACCAAACTGTAGGAAACGCCATTTTTACAGCAAAAACCCCTGTGCTTGACGATATTTTTTCAAATTGCCCCACAACAAGCATTGGCGCTTCGGGTATGGATGTAGGTCTTCCCGACGGTCAGATGGGTAACAGTGAGGTAGGTCATACCAATATCGGTGCAGGTAGAGTAGTTTATCAGGAACTAACTCGTATAACTAAGTCAATTTCTGATGGTGACTTTTTCACAAATCCCGCATTGCTCGGTGCAGTTGAAAACTGCAAGAAAAATGATAGCGCACTACATCTTATGGGACTTTTGTCGGATGGCGGCGTGCACTCTCATATTGAGCATTTGTATGCACTTGTAAAGCTTGCAAAGGATAACGGTCTTGAAAGGGTATATATTCACGCTTTGCTTGATGGCCGTGATGTTCCCCCTGCAAGTGCGGCCGATTTTATCGACCAAACAAATGCAAAATTAGCCTCAATCGGTACAGGTAAAATCGCCACAGTTTTGGGTAGATTTTACGGTATGGACCGTGATAACCGTTGGGAGCGTGTAAGCCGTGCTTATAACGCTTTGGTAAATGGTGAGGGCGTTATAACTGATAACGCTGCCGAGGCTGTTCGCAAGTCCTATGAAACTATCGATGAGGACGGCAAAAATATTACTGACGAGTTTGTGCTTCCAACCGTTGTTGAGGGCACCGAGCGTATAAAAACAGGGGATAGCCTTGTATTTTTTAACTTCCGTCCCGATAGGGCAAGAGAAATCACCCGCACCTTTGTGGACCCTGATTTTAATGGCTTTGAGCGTAAGGGCGGCAAGGTTGACCTTTATTATGTTTGTATGACACAATATGATAAGTCTATGCCTAATGTTGAGGTTGCCTTCAAACCGCAGTCACTCACCAATACCTTGGGCGAGTATCTTGCTAAAAAAGGCCGCACACAACTTCGCATAGCCGAAACCGAAAAGTATGCTCATGTAACCTTCTTCTTTAATGGCGGCCGTGAGGTTGAATTTGATGGTGAAGACCGTATCCTTATCAACTCACCAAAGGTTGCAACCTATGATATGCAACCCGAAATGAGTGCTAATCCCGTTTGTGATAAGGTTTGTGAGGCTATCGAAAGCGGTAAGTATGATGTTGTTATACTCAACTTTGCAAACTGCGATATGGTAGGTCATACAGGCGTATTTCCTGCCGCAGTTTCCGCAGTGGAAACCGTTGATAAGTGCGTTGGCAGGGTAAGAGAGTCTGTAAAACTTATGAAGGGTATTATGCTTCTAACGGCCGACCATGGTAATGCTGACCGTATGGTAGATACCGATGGCTCACCCTTTACAGTTCACACCACAAACCCCGTACCCTTTGCCGTAATCGGTAAAGAGTGCAAGTTGCGTGAGGGTGGCAAACTTTGCGATATAGCACCCACCATTCTTAAACTTTTAGACCTTGAACAACCTGAAGAAATGTCAGGCACTTCAATAATTCTCTAAAGTGAAAAGCCCTACCGCTTAAGCGATAGGGCTTTAATAATATAAAAATTTATTTTTCGCCTTTTTTCAACAAAATTCTACGGACTATATAAGGACTATGGAATTCCATAGTCCTTTTGTTTTTGTTGAATTATCTTTGTACACGGCCTGAACCGTCGCCCTTTGCAAGTTTTTCAACCTCGGCAACGCTAACTCTGTTAAAGTCACCCTCGATTGAATGCTTAAGCGCTGATGCCGCAACTGCAAACTCGATAGCATCTTGGGTGTTTTTGCCGTTTAATAAAGCGTAAATCAACCCGCCGCCAAAACTATCGCCGCCGCCAACACGGTCAACAATATGCAAGTGATATTCTTTTGAAAAACAGTAGTTTTCACCGTCGAAAAGCATACCTGCCCAATCGTTGTCACTTGCCGAAATAGATGTGCGAAGTGTAATGGCAACCTTTTCAAAGCCAAACTTGTCAGCCAACTGTTTAGCAACCGACTTGTATCCTTCTTTGTTGAGTTTGCCACCGTAAATATCGGTGTTTTCGGCCTCAATGCCGAATACAACTTTTGCATCCTCTTCATTTGAAATGCAAACATCAACATATTTGCAAAGCTCGCTCATAGCGGCTCTTGCTTGTTCTCTTGTCCAAAGCTTACCACGGTAGTTAAGGTCGCAAGAAATCTTTACACCCAAGCGTTTAGCTGCAATACAAGCTTCTTTACAAATCTCAACAAGGTTTTCACCTAAAGCGGGGGTGATACCTGTAAAGTGGAACCAATCGGCACCATCAAAAATCTTGTCCCAATCAAAATCTTCAGGGGAAGCCATTTGAATAGCCGAATATGCACGGTCGTAAACACAAACGCTACCGCGCTGTGAGGCGCCTTTTTCAAGGTAATAAATACCTACACGCTCACCGCCACGAACTATATCCTTTGTGTCAACACCAAAGGCACGAAGCGAATCAATAGCAGCTTGACCGATTGCGTGTTTGGGTAATTTTGTAACAAAAGCCGCATCTAAGCCGTAATTTGCAAGGGAAACTGCAACATTGGCTTCACCGCCGCCAAAGGTTGCTTGAAGTTGGTCATTTTGGAAGAAACGATAGTAGCCATTGGGGGCTAAACGGAGCATAATTTCGCCAAAAGTAACTATTCTTGCCATTATTTTCTTATCTCCTTTACTATTTCGATAGATTTTTTGCAAAGGTTGGTAATCTCATCCCAATGGCCTCCGTCGATAAGGTCGGCAGTAACCATATAAGAGCCACCACAGGCACAAATTGTTTTGCAAGAAATATATTCCGCAAGATTTTTAAGTGAAATACCACCTGTAGGCATTACCTTGAACATAGGGAAGGGAGCGCTCATAGCCTTGATTTTAGCAAGACCGCCCGACTGCTCGGCAGGGAAAAACTTAAGTGTCTTAAGACCAAGCTTAAAAGCAGTGTGATAATCGGTGGGTGTGGTGCAACCGGGGAAAATATCTATGCCTTTCTCTTGTGCATAAACTACAAGTTCGGGGTCAAGACCCGGAGTAACTATAAATTTAGCACCTGCCTCAATAGCCTCGTCAATTTGAGCAGTTGTCATAACAGTACCTGCACCAACAAGCATATCGGGATATGCATCGCTCATAATTTTTATGGCCTTGGCAGCACCCTCAGCTCTAAAGGTAACCTCAGCAACAGGCATACCGCCGTCGCAAAGGGCTTTGGCAAGGGGCAAAGCATCTCTTTCGGGGTTGTTAAGTTTAATAACCGGAACCACGCCGATTTCGGCAACTTTTTCCTCAACAAAACTCATAAAAACACCTCAATTACTATTTTACTTAACGACTATATTATATAGCATTTAACAATTTTAGTCAATTATTAAAACAAAAAACCGAACTGAAAAATAGTATAAATTTTGGTCTTTTCAGTCGGTTCTTTTGCTATTTTTTTGTTATAAAATTGTCAATTGCGTTAGCGGCATTTTTTCCCGCACCCATAGCGAGAATAACAGTAGCGGCACCGGTTACGGCATCGCCCCCTGCAAAGACACCCTTTCTTGAGGTTTGGCCGTTTTCATCGGTAATAATACCGCCCCAGCTTTGTGTTTCAAGTCCGCTTGTAGTTGCCTTTATAAGCGGATTGGGGGAGGTGCCGAGAGCCATAATCACACAGTCTACATCGATAGTAAATTCACTGTTTTCCTTAACTATCGGACGGCGCCTACCCGAAGCGTCAGGCTCGCCAAGCTCCATTTCAACACATTTGATAGCCTCAACAAAGCCGTTTTTGGCGTCACTCTTATCATTGCTTTTATGTGCAATTATTTCTATCGGATTTGTAAGGGTTTTAAAAATGATGCCCTCTTCAATGGCGTGCTCAATTTCTTCCTTACGGGCGGGAAGTTCTTCCATACCTCTACGGTAAATTATATATACCTCGCTGCCAAGACGCCTTGCGCATCTTGCGGCATCCATGGCAACATTACCGCCGCCTACAACGGCTACACGCTTTGCACGATAAATGGGGGTGTCGCTGCCTTCTTGGTGTGCTTTCATAAGGTTGATACGGGTTAAAAACTCATTGGCGGCAAAAACGCCCTTGCTGTTTTCACCCTTTATGTTCATAAATTTAGGAAGACCTGCACCCGAACCGATAAACACTGCCTCAAAACCATATTCATCAAATAGTTCGTCAACAGTAATAGTTCTGCCGATTACAATATTTGTGCGGAATTTAACACCTAAATTTTTAAGACCCTCGATTTCCTTTGCCACAATTGCCTTTGGCAATCTGAATTCGGGAATGCCATAAACCAAAACGCCTCCGGCTAAATGTAAAGCCTCAAAAACTGTAACGGCATAGCCTTTTTTAGCAAGGTCTCCCGCACAGGCAAGACCTGCGGGGCCCGAGCCGATAATGGCAACCGAATGTCCGTTAGGTTCTATTATGGTATTGGTAGGGGTTGCATTTTTAAGGTGATAATCAGCAACAAAACGCTCAAGTCGTCCTATCGCAACGCTTTCACCCTTAATGCCTCTAATGCAGTGTTTTTCACATTGCACTTCTTGAGGACACACACGGCCACAAACGGCAGGAAGACTCGAAGAAAGGCTGATGATTTCATAAGCACTATCGAAATTACCCTCAGCCACAGCCTTTATAAATTCAGGTATATGAATTTTAACTGGGCAACCGCTAATACAAGGCTTGTTTTTGCAATTTAGGCAACGCTTGGCTTCGTTTATAGCCATTTCCTCGGTGTAACCTAAAGCCACCTCATCAAAATTTGAGTTTCTAATCTCGGGAGATTGAAGTGGCATTGGAGTTTTTTTCATCAAATCAAGCATTAGAGCACCTCCTTTTTATAGAGGTTACAAGCCTCTTCGTGCTTGTGCTTCTCAAATGAAGAATAAATATTTGAACGCTCAATAGCTTCATCAAAATCTATAAGATGACCATCGAATTCAGGCCCATCAACGCAGGCAAAAACTGTTTTGCCCCCAACAGACAAACGGCAACCGCCACACATGCCCGTGCCATCAATCATAATCGGGTTCATAGAGGCTACGGTGCTAATTCCAAAGGGTTTGGTTGTAAGACAAACAAATTTCATCATAGGTAACGGACCTATGGTAATAACTCTATCAAACTTTTCTCCGCTTTCGAGCAAGGCTTTTAGCGGCTCGGTAACAATACCTTTTTCACCGGCTGAACCATCATCAGACATAAGAATAAAACGGTCAGAAACGGCCTTGAATTCATCTTCTAAAATAACAAGTTCTCGATTTCTAAAACCGATAATTGAGGTAACCTCACAACCTAATGAGTGTAGCATCTTGGCAATCGGGAAAGCAATAGCCGAGCCAACACCACCGCCTACAACCGCAACCTTTTTAAGACCTTCAGTTTCGGTGGGACGGCCCAAAGGACCAACAAAATCGGCAATAAAATCGCCCGTTTCTAAACGATTGAGTTTTTCGGTGCTTGTGCCAACTATTTGGAAAATAATTGTAACAGTACCTAAATCGGCATTAAAATCGGCAATGGTAAGCGGAATGCATTCACCATTTTCATCGGCTCGCAAGATAATAAATTGACCTGGTTTTGCCTTTTTAGCAACCTCTTTAGCCTCAATTTCCATTAAGGTAACGGTGTTATTCAATTTTCTTTTGGTAACGATTTTGTACATATTGATTTCCTCCGTACCCATATTTCTAAAAAAACCACTTCCGAAGAAGTGGTTTCTGGTGCCGGTGGCGGGACTTGAACCCGCACCCTGTCGCCAGGAATGGATTTTGAGTCCACCTCGTCTGCCAATTCCAACACACCGGCGTTATTAGACTGGTTTTTTACCAGCAAAAACTATTATACACTAAGCCACCACATAAAATCAAGACTTTTTTCAAAAATATTATTAAAATAGTTGTCCGATAAGCCTTGATAAAATATTAAATATAAGTTATAATATATAGATAATATGGGTTATTGTGTTTTGAAAGGAGTGGACAAGCCAAATGGAAGCCAAAAACGATTTTTTATCTCTTCAGGGTGATTATATCCAAAAGGCAAGCGAACTTGTATCCGTTCTTTACAATGCACCAAAAGCCTGTATAAACACATACGGTTGTCAGCAAAATGTAAGTGATTCCGAGCATATAAAGGGTATGCTTATCAGTATGGGCTATTCTATTACCGAAGACCCAAATGATGCAGATTTTATACTTTTTAACACCTGTGCAGTGCGTGAACATGCACAGGATAGGGTGTACGGCAATATCGGTACGGTAAAGGCTCTAAAAAAACAAAATAGCGGCTTGCTCGTGGCGGTTTGCGGTTGTATGGCGCAGCAGGAAATTGTGGCTGAGCGCATAAAGAAAAGCTATCCTTATGTTGATATTCTTTTCGGCACACATAATATTCACCGCTTGCCCGAGTATATTTATCGCCGCCTATCAGGTTCAAAGCGTATTTTCGATATTTCTATGGATAATAAGAAAATAGTTGAGGGGATACCGGTAAGTCGGGATAAAACCATCAAGGGTTGGCTTCCTATAATGTATGGTTGCGATAATTTTTGCACCTACTGTATAGTGCCGTATGTAAGGGGACGAGAACGCTCGAGAGAGAGCAGTGAAATTCTCGCTGAGGCTAAAGAGATGATTAAAAACGGAGTAAAGGATATAACCTTGCTCGGTCAAAATGTAAATTCATACGGTAAGGGCTTGGAAGAAGACATAAATTTTGCCAAGCTTATTCGCAAAATCAATGCATTAGAGGGCGATTTTAGGATACGGTTTATGACCTCGCATCCTAAAGATTGTACCATAGAATTGCTTGATGCTATGAGGGATTGTGAAAAGGTTGCCCATCATTTGCATCTTCCTTTCCAAAGCGGTAACGATAGGGTACTTAAAACAATGAACCGCCGATACGATAGAAAAACCTATCTGTCTCTTATCAAAGCCGCAAGAGAGCGTATACCTGATATATCTTTAACCAGTGATGTTATAGTTGGCTTCCCCGGTGAAACATACGAAGAGTTTTTAGATACCGTAAGTCTTGTTAAAGAGGTTGGATATAACTCCCTTTTTACATTTATCTATTCGCCACGTCCAGGCACCCCTGCCGCCGAAATGGAGGACCCCGTAAGTCGTGAACAAAAGGGCAAATGGTTTAGCGAACTTTTGGTTGTGCAGGATAAGATAGGCAAGGAAAAGGTAAAGCAAATGCTCGGCAAAACCTATACTGTTTTGTGCGAGGAGAAAAGCGAAAACGAGGGTTATATAATGGGCCGCACAACTGGCACTGATGTTATTGAGTTTAAGGGCGATGCCGCTCTTTTAGGACAGTTTGTGAACGTAACCGTAACAAGTGTAGAAAACGCCTTATTGGGCGAATTAAAATAAAAACAAAATCAAAGGAGATTTTTATTATGAACGCAATAGAAGCAGCAAGAAAATTAGGTGTAGCCATTCAGGCAGACCCCGCTTATATCAGATTTGCAAAGGCAATGCTTGAGAGCGAGAATAATGAGGAATTACAAAAGAAAATAGGAGATTTCAACATTAAAAGAATGAATCTTGATGCCGCCGTTTCCGCCGAAGAAAAGGATGAGGTAAAAATCAAGGAATTAAATGAAGAACTCCGCAAGCTTTATGATGAAATTATGGCTGATAAAACAATGGTTGAATTCAACGAGGCAAGACAGGGAGTGGATAAACTTCTTAACGATGTAAATGCAATTATTGCAATGTCAGCTCAGGGAGCAGACCCCGAAACCTGCGAAATCAGCGATTGCACAGGAAACTGCTCAAGCTGTAGCGGTTGTCACTAAAAATAAAAACTCTAAGTAGAGGAGATTTACTATGGCAGGACTCTCACCGATGATGCAGCAATATCTGCAAATCAAAAGTCAGCACGAAGATAGTATTTTGTTCTTCCGCCTCGGTGATTTTTATGAAATGTTTTACGAAGATGCCAAGGTGGCTTCTGAGGAATTAGACCTTGTTTTAACGGGTAAGGACTGTGGTCAGGAGGAGCGTGCCCCTATGTGTGGCGTTCCTTATCACAGTTGCGAGGGTTATATTTCAAGGCTTGTTTCTAAGGGCTATAAGGTTGCTATTTGTGAGCAAACCGAAAACCCCGCCACCGCTAAAGGCCTTGTAAGGCGTGATGTTGTGCGCATCATAACACCGGGCACCGTTCTTGCGGATTCAATGCTTGAAGAGGGTAAGAATAACTATTTAGCGGCAATAGCTATTAAGGACGGCACCTATGGTGTCTGCTTTGCTGACGCTTCAACGGGTGAGATGTCGCTTATTGAGATTGACGGTGAGGAGATTGAAAAACGAGTTATCGGTGAGCTCGGTAGATTTTCTCCACGCGAAATTATTATACAAAAATCAAAGGCTGCAAGCTCGGTTATCGAGTTTTGCACCGAGCGTTTGGGCGCGGTGGTTACCACTCGTGAGGAACAAAGCTTTGATATAAAATACACACTGCAAAAGGTGCTTAATCAGTTTGATGTTATAAGCACAAAAAATATAGGTGTTGATGAGCAAAGCGCATCGGCATCGGCACTCGGTGCTGCCATCGAATATTTACAGGAAATGGGCGGCAGTGCCGTGCTTTCGGTAAACAAGGTTGATATCTATACCGAAAACGAGTTTATGAAACTCGATATCAATGCTGTTCGAAATCTTGAAATAACCGAAACTATGCGCCAAAAAGCGAAAAAAGGTTCGCTTTTGTGGGTGCTTGATAAAACCAAAACCGCTATGGGTAAACGCCTTATACATTCTTGGGTGGAAAAGCCGCTTGTAAATATTCCGCAAATCATTTTGCGTCAAAATGCGGTTGAGGAATTAGTAAGCAATTTGGCGCTTCAGGGCGAACTTAGAAACGTGTTTGTCTATATCAAGGATATTGAACGCTTGATTTCAAGGGCAGTTTATGGCACGGTATCGCCTAAAGAACTTCGTACCTTGGGTGAATCATTGGTGCATCTGCCCGAAATAAAGGGTTTAATTTCAAATTGCCAAAGCCGATTGCTCAACACCACATATAACGAGATTGACCTACTTGAAGATATAAAGGAACTCATTTTATCGGCCATAAAAGAAAATCCGCCTTTTTCCTCAAAAGAGGGCGATATTATCAATGATGGATATGATGAAAATGTTGATGAGCTTCGCAAGGTTATTAAAAACGGTGCGGGCTACATATCCGAAATTGAGGCAAGAGAGAGGGAACGCACAGGTATCAAAAACTTGCGCGTTAAATATAATAAGGTTTTCGGCTATCATATTGAGGTTACCAATTCTTTTCTTGATAAGGTGCCTGAGGACTATATGCGTAAGCAAACCCTTACGAATTGCGAGCGCTTTATAACAGAGGAACTTAAGAATCTTGAGGCTCGGATTTTGGGTGCTAAGGATTCGATAAATAATTTAGAGTATGAGATTTTTGCATCGGTTCGCAGTCGCACCGCAGAACAGGTTTTGCGTTTTCAGAGAACTGCAGCGGCACTTGCAAGGCTTGATGTTTTGTGCTCCTTTGCACAGGTGGCCGTTGAAAACTCATATAATCGCCCCCAAATCAACAATGATGGCATTATAAATATTGTGGCGGGTCGCCATCCCGTTGTGGAAAAGGTGTTAAAAACACCATTTGTATCAAATGATACCTATTTAGATTTGAACGATAGCCGTTGTGCAGTTATTACAGGACCTAATATGGCAGGTAAATCTACATATATGCGCCAAGTTGCGATAATCACACTTATGGCACAAATCGGTAGTTTTGTTCCGGCACAGTCGGCGAATATAGGTATTGTTGATGCAATTTTCACCCGTGTGGGTGCGTCAGATGATTTAGCAAGCGGACAGTCTACCTTTATGGTTGAAATGAACGAGGTTGCCGAAATTATTAAAAACGCCACAAGAAACAGCCTGCTTATTTTGGATGAAATCGGTCGTGGCACCTCCACATTTGATGGTATGGCCATTGCTAAGGCAGTTCTTGAGTTCTTAGTGGACAAAAAGAAACTTGGTGCTAAAACCTTGTTTGCCACACACTATCACGAACTCACCCAAATGGAAAAAGAAATGTCAGGCATTAAAAATTATAATATTGCCGTTAAAAAACGAGGCGATGATATTATATTCTTGCGCCGCATAGTGCCGGGCGGAGCCGATGATAGCTATGGTATTGAGGTTGCAAAACTTGCTGGCGTGCCCGATGGCGTAATAAAACGCGCGAAGGTGGTTTTATCTGAATTGCTCGATGGCGGACTTACCGTTTATAAAACTGAAACGGGCTTGGCTTCGTCACAAATTTCTTTGGAAAACGTTAATGCACAGTCAATTTACGAAGAACTAAAGGTGTTGGACGTTGATACTTTGACACCGATTGAATCTATGAAAATTCTTTATGATTTAGCCGAAAAGGCCAAATCGTTGTAATTGTTATTAAGGAGAAGCAATATGCCGCAAATAAAGGTTTTACCCAAGCAAATAGCCGAACTTATTGCCGCAGGCGAGGTAGTAGAGCGCCCAAGTGCAGTAATTAAGGAATTGGTAGAAAACTCAATAGATGCAGGTGCTACTGCGATTACAGTAGAAATTAAGCGTGGCGGCATTTTGTATATGAGCGTGAGCGATAATGGTTGCGGAATCGAGGAGAAAGATGTTCCAACCGCCTTTATGCGCCATGCAACAAGTAAAATAAGTACCGAAAACGACCTTGACAGTATAGCTACCTTAGGCTTTAGAGGAGAGGCATTGGCGGCGATTTCGGCAGTATCAAAAACCGAAATTATAACACGCACAGCAAACAGTGATATCGGCACCTATTGTGCGGTTGAGGGCGGAGTTCAAACAAGTCTTGAGGAAATAGGCTGCAATAAGGGTACAACTATCGTTGTAAAGGATATTTTTTATAATACTCCCGCCCGTATGAAATTCTTAAAGAGCGATGTTGCTGAGGGCAATAATATAGCGGCGGTTATTGACCGTATAGCTCTTTCACACCCCGAAATTGCCTTTAAGTTTATAAGAGATTCCAAACAGGTGCTGTCCACCTCGGGTGACGGCAACCTTAAAAATGTAATCTATGCCGTGCTTGGCCGAGATTTTGCATCAAGTTTAATAGAGGTAGATACAACAATCGAGGGAATACATATATCGGGTGCAGTTTGTAAACCTATTTTTACAAAGGCAAACCATAACGGTCAGTTTTTCTTTTTGAACGGTCGTCTTGTGCAATCAAAAACAATGGCGGCAGCATTAAATAACGCTTATAAAAATGCCATAATGACGGGCAAATTTCCTTGTTGTGTTCTTAATGTAGAAATGCCGTATAATTCGGTTGATGTCAATGTTCATCCCTCAAAAACCGAGGTGCGTTTTTCGGATGAGCGCCGTGTTTTCAATGCCGTTTATTATGCCGCAAAGAGTGCACTCGATATGGGTAATACACGCCCCGAAATAAAAACAACCTTTAATCCGTACAAACCTGCCGAACCCGAAAAATATACCCAAACTCCAATTGTTGAGCCTGTAAAGGTACAGCCTAAAGAGGAGCTTAAGTATGATTTCACCCAAAAAACACAAGGCGTAACACTGAACTTCAAGGCAAATAGTTACGATGCTTATAAAGGTATCGAGGTGCCTTCAAGCAACCTTAAGGAAACAAATGAGGAAACGGTCACCGAAAAGCAGGAAGAACCCACCTTGGAAGTTCAAAGAGAGGTGCTTGATAGCGTAAGGTATATAGGCTATGCCTTTGATACCTATATTATCGCCGAATATAATGAGGAAATTTATTTCATCGATAAGCACGCTGCACACGAGCGCCTTTTGTTTGAGGAATTAAAGAAAAATAGCGAACTGCAAATCCAAGAACTTTTAGTGCCCGATACGGTTACCCTCGTCAAAGAGGAATATGCCGAACTTCTTCAAAATGCCGAGCAAATAAAAAATCTTGGATTTGAAATCGAAGATTTTGGCAACGGCAGCATTATTGTTCGCAGTATTCCCGCAATTTTAACCGATTGCGATATCGGAGATATGCTTTCCGAAATAGCATCAAATTTGCTTGGCGGCGGAAAACCGTTCGTTGAGAGAATTGATGATATTTATCACTCTATTGCCTGTAAAGCTGCAATAAAAGGCGGTAGGCACACAACAGATTTCGAGTTATCGGTTTTAGCCGAAAGAATATTAAAGAACAAGGATATTATGTACTGTCCTCACGGCAGACCTGTTGCTTTTAAGCTTACAAGAAAACAACTCGAAAAGCATTTTGGAAGAATTCAATAATAAAGGAGAAAGGGTATGCAAAAGCTACCGTTGTTAGTGATAGTCGGTCCCACCGCATCGGGAAAAACAACACTCGGTATAGAACTTGCAAAGCGGTTGAACGGCGAGGTTGTGTCGGCCGATTCTATGCAAATCTATAAGGGCATTGAAATAGCGGCGGCCACTCCCACAAAAGCGGAAACAGCTGGCATACCACATCACCTAATTAGTTTTTTAGAACTCGGTAGTTCTTTCTCGGTTGCTGATTATGTAAACTTGGCAAAAGAAAAAATAAATGAGATTTATAGTAGGGGAAAGACGCCCATTGTAGTTGGCGGAACGGGACTTTATGTAAACTCACTTGTGGACGGGATACAATTTTCCGAAATAGATACCGATATAAATTTAAGAAAAAGTCTTGAAGAAAAATTTGATAGAGTTGGCGCCGAGGAAATGCTTAAGGAATTAGCGGCTTTTGATAGCGAAACGGCTGAAAGACTTCACCCGAACAACCGTCGGAGAATAATACGCGCCTTTGAGGTTTATTTACAAACAGGTGTAACCTTTTCCAAACAAAACGCCCTTTCAAAACAAAATGGTAGTGATTATAATGCCACTATTATCGGTATTGCGTTTCGTGATAGAGAGAAACTTTATGAGCGAATAAATAAGCGTGTAGATATAATGCTTCAAAACGGGATTTTAGAGGAAGCAAAAAACAGTCTTGCCCTTAAAATAGGCGAGGGCGCCGCACAGGCAATAGGCCATAAAGAGTTGCGTGAATATTTGCTTGGAAACGAGAGTTTGGATGAGGCGGTAGAACGCCTTAAAATGCAAAGCCGCAGATATGCCAAACGGCAAATGACTTGGTTTAATAAGCGCAATGATATAAATTGGGTTTATGCCGATGAGGAGGAAGTGCTGTCAAGGGCTTTGGAAATTGTTAAAGGAGGTAGTAAAAATGGGTAAGAAAAAAACGATAATAGTTGTATTGTCTATCGTTTTGGCAATCTTTTTTATCTACCAAATTTACGCCTCTCTTTATAACCCCATATCAACCGAAATCGCCGTGCAACATAGTTTTGTTGAGGGCGTAGATATTACGGGCTATTTTATACGAAACGAAGAATTTGTTAAATCAAACAATGATGGAGCCTTGCATTTTGAGATTGAGGATGGCGAGCGCATAGCGTCAGGAGGCGTTATTGCAAATGTTTTTGCAACACAAAATCAGTCGGTTGCGGCAAGCCGTATGGTTAAGATAGAAAAAGAAATTGCCAATATGCAAAATATTCAAAAGTATAATGACCTAAATGCCGTAGATATAACCCTTATAAACTCCAAAATTTACAATAATCTCAATATCCTTGCATCAACTACTCAAACGGGCAAGTACGGAAAAGTGAGTGACGCAAAAGAGGAGATGCTCACACTAATTAGCCGCCGTCAGCTCGCTATGGGACAAACTGTAGATTTTTCAGCCCAAATATCTGCTTTGCAAAACGAGTATGACACCCTGCAAAGTGTAAAGGGCAGTCCGATAGGCACTGTGAAATCGAATAAATCGGGATATTTTTTGTCGAGTGTGGATGGATACGAAACTGTTTTAACCCCCGAAATTCTCGATACACTCACCCCTGAGGTGCTATCAAATATTTCACCGAAAGAGAATTCCGAAACAGGAATTATCGGTAAACTTGTTTATGATTATAAGTGGTATATAGCCGCTAATGTTCCAATAACCGATTCGGTTAAGTTCAAGGTGGGCGATAACCTGGTTGTTTCAACAAATGTTAAGTCCAACCCAGAACTTAATGTAACGGTTGAAAAAATCAATATGTCCATTGATAGTGATACGGCGGTAATCGTTCTTTCCTGTCAGGAAATGAATGCCGAACTTTCAAGTCTTCGCAGCGCAAATATGAAGATAGTTCTCAACACCTATAAGGGCTTAAAGGTTTCGAGTAGCGCTTTGCGAGTTGTAAGCAAAGAGGATGGCACAAATTCTACAGGTGTTTATGTTTTAAGCGGTATGACTGCTCATTTTGTGCCGGTTAATATTGTTTATTCAAACGATGTATATGCCATTTGTGAAATAGAGCAAGAAGACGGAAAGCTTCGCTTGTATGACGAAATAATTGTAAAGGGAAAAAATATTTATGATGGAAAAATCGTTGATTGAGCAGTTTGATAAAAACTATGCCGAAATTAAAGAAAAAATTAAGATAGCGGCCGAAAAAAGCGGCAGAAAATTTGAGGATATAACAATTCTTGCCGCCACCAAAACCGTTGATAGTGAGTTTATAAATTATGCAATAGGGCAAGGCGTAGAATATATCGGAGACAATAGGGTTCAGGAATTGCTTTCCAAAGAAAAAGATATTGTAGGCAACCATCACCACCACTTTATAGGACATTTGCAAACAAATAAGGTAAAGGATATAGTCGGTAGAGTAGAGCTTATACAGTCGGTAGATTCGATTCGCCTTGCAAATGCTATCGGTAAGGAGTCGGTAAAAAAGGGAATCACCACCGACGTGCTTATAGAGGTTAATATAGGCGAGGAGTTAAGTAAGTCTGGATTTTTGTATGAAGAGGTCGAGGAGGCTATAGAGCAAATGGAGAGTATAGAGGGAATTTGTGTTAAGGGACTTATGACAATTCCCCCTATTTGTGAGCAACGTGAAGAAATAATTGAATATTTTAATAAAATGTACAAACTGTTTATTGACATTAGTGCTAAAAAAATAGATAATAATATTAGGATACTCTCAATGGGTATGTCTGATGATTATGATATTGCGGTTGAGTGCGGTGCCACAATGGTCCGTATCGGCACAGCTCTCTTCGGCAAAAGAAATTATACTTAAGGAGAAAAACAATGGGACTTTGGGACAATGTAAAAAATTTCGTTGGTATTGATGCAGGCGAGTTTGAGGATGATGAGGTGAGAAACGAGGCGGCTGAAGAAGAGTATTACGATTCTTCAAAAAAGCGTGAACCTAAAATTTTTCAACCCGAGCGTAAATCCAAAACTATGGTTCCTCCGCAAATGCAGGTAGTTATCGTAAAGCCTGACCAGTTTGAAGACGTAACAATGATTGCCGATCACCTAAACGCTAAAAAGAGCGTAGTGCTAAATCTTGAGGATGCGAATCGTGAAACCTCCCGTAGAATCCTTGATTTTATAAGCGGTGTTGCTTATGCAAACCGTTGCAGTATTCAAAAGGTTGCAAACAGCACCTTTATGATTGCCCCCAGTGAAATAGATGTAATGGGTGAACTCATCCATGATAACTATAACTAAAAATAATTTTTGCTGATGGAGGAAACTAATATGCTTACAGCAACCGATATTAGAAATGCTGAATTTTCAAAATCAATGAACGGCTACAAGCGTGAAGAGGTTGACGACATTCTTGATAAGATCGAGTCTGACTATATTCAGTTTGAGTATAAGATAAACGAATTACAAGGCCGTATTAACACATTAACCAATGAGGTAAATGAATATAAGAATTCACAGGCAAGCCTTCAAAACGTTCTTATCAGCGCTCAAACACTTGCTGATAGTATCGTAAATGAGGCAAAACAAAAGGGCGAAAAAATTATCGAGGATGCTAAAATGGCTGCCGAAACAGCAACCATAGAGGCTAAAAATATGCTTGCTAACTTTGATGAAAAACTTGCTCAAAGAAGAGCCGATGCCGAGAAAATTTTGGCAGTTGAACTTGAAAATGCAAAGCAAAAGCAGATAGCAGTTGAAAAGGCAACCGAAGATGCAGTAAAGCGTCAACAAGCACTATTTGATAAAACAAGAATAGAGGTTGCGGCCTTTAAGCGTGAGATTATCGAGCAATATAAGCGTCAGGTTGAGTTAATCGCAAAATTGCCTGACTGCGTTGCTATGGATGCAGAGCGTGCGGCTGAGGCTGTATCTCTTAAGGTTGATGAGCAACCCGATGTAAATAAATTCGTAAAAGAAGAACCCACACCCGAAGAGGTTTTGGAAGAACTCGTAGGCGAAGAATTGGTAGAGGAAACCTTTGAGGCACCTATTATCGAGATGATAGAAGAGGAGCCCGAGGTGGAAGTGGCCGCTCCTGTGAGCACAGGCTTTAGCGTAACACTCCCTGTTGCCGAGCCCGAGATAGTAGAAGAAGAGGAAGAGGAAATAAGTTTCAACAATAAATTCTTCTCACAAAGCAGTTCGGAGGAATAATGGTGTTAAGCTACATATTGGCAATAGTAGTAGCGGTTCTTGTTATAGTGATAGACCAGTTGAGTAAGCTGCTCATTGTAAATAACTTTGAGTTGCTTACTTGCTTTCCGCTTATAAAGGGTGTATTTGATTTCAACTATATCCACAACTCAGGCGCCGCTTGGGGAATGCTTAGCGGCAAAAGAATGTTGCTTGTGGCTATAACCCTTGTGATTATGGCGGTTTGTGTGGCGTGGCTTGTAAACGCCGCCAAAAAGAATGAAAAACTTTCTTTTTGGGCAGTTGCAGTGGTTTTAGCAGGTGGCGTCGGCAATATGCTTGACCGTATTTTTAGAGGCGGCGAGGTTGTTGATTTTATCCAGTTTGCTTTTTGGAAATCTTTCCCTGTTTTTAATATTGCGGATTGTGCAATTGTTATCGGCTGCGGATTGTTGGTGCTATCATTTTTACTTGATACAATAAAAGAAATACGCGCAAAAAAGGGAATTTAATATGGAAGAATTAACCCTGGTTTTTGAGAGTGACGAGCCTCAAAGGGTTGACGCTTTTATAGCAAACGAGCTTGAACTTACCCGTTCACACGTTTCCAAGCTTTTAAGTGAGGGTAACGTAAAGGTAAACTCAATGGCGGTACAAAAAAGCGCTAAACTCAAAAAGGGCGATATGGTAGATGTTATAGTGCCCGACCCCGAGCCACTTGATATTCTCCCCGAAAATATCCCGCTTGATATCGTTTATGAGGATGATTATTTGCTTGTTGTAAATAAGCCTAAGGGGATGGTGGTGCATCCTGCCCCCGGCAATTATACAGGCACCCTCGTAAATGCATTGCTCTGGCATTGCAAGGATAATCTTTCGGGCATAAACGGCGTAATGCGTCCGGGAATTGTTCATCGAATTGATAAGGATACAAGTGGACTTTTAATGGTGGCTAAAAACGATGTTGCCCACACCTTCCTCAGCGAGCAAATAAAGGAGCATTCCTTTGTTAGAGAGTATGAGGCGGTAGTCCACGGCGTTATTAAACAGGATATGGGTAGAATTGAGGCGCCTATAGGGCGGCATCCCGTGAAGCGTAAACAAATGGCAGTCACCCCCGAAAATTCAAAACCTGCAATCACTCATTTTCAGGTGCTTGAGCGCACCAAAGATTTCACACATATAAGGCTAAGGCTCGAAACGGGAAGAACTCATCAAATAAGGGTTCATATGTCTTATTTGGGATATGCGGTGGCGGGGGACTCGGTTTACGGTCCTAAAAAGTGCATTGAAAGCTTAGGTGGTCAATGCCTGCACGCAAAAAAACTCGGTTTTATTCACCCGAAAACCAAAGAGTATATGGAATTTACGAGTGAATTGCCTGAGTATTTCGTAAAATTTTTAGAAAAAATCAAATAAATTATTTCCATGAAAGGATGTACATAATGAATTTAGAAAAGCAAAGCAATCTTCAAAAAATTGCCTGTAAGGTACGCATCGGTATTATCGAGGGCGTACATTCAGCAAAGGCGGGTCACCCCGGCGGCTCACTTTCAATCGCCGATATTTTGACCTATCTTTATTTTGAGGAGATGAATGTTGACGCCAAAAATCCCAAAATGCCTGAGCGTGACCGCTTTGTGCTTTCAAAGGGACATGCCGCCCCTGCGCTCTATTCAGTTTTGGCACAAAAAGGCTTCTTTGCTCCTGAATTGATGAAAACACTCAGAAAGCCCGATTCTATTTTGCAAGGTCACCCCGATATGAAGCATATTCCCGGTGTTGATATGTCTTCAGGCTCACTCGGTCAGGGTATATCTACTGCAGTTGGTATGGCTCTTTCGGCAAAGCATTTTGGTGAAGATTATAGGGTTTATACAATCCTTGGCGACGGCGAATGTGAAGAAGGTCAGGTTTGGGAGGCTGCAATGTTTGCATCGGCTAAAAAACTTGACAACCTTGTAGCAATAGTTGACCTTAACAATCTTCAGATAGACGGTACTATTGAGGAGGTTAACTCACCCTTGCCCCTTGATAAGAAATTCGAAGCATTCAATTGGAATGTTATAGTTATTGATGGTCACGATTTTGCTCAAATTGAGCAGGCTCTTTCCACTGCAAAAACAGTTGCAGGTAAACCTACTGCAATTATAGCAAATACCGTTAAAGGTAAGGGTGTATCCTTTATGGAAAATTCGGTTGGCTGGCATGGTACTGCGCCTAACGATGAGCAAGCAGCAGTTGCTTTAGATGAATTAAATAAGCAACTTGCAGCATTTTAGGAGGTAAAGGAAATGGCAGAAGTAATTAAAAAAGCAACTCGTGAGGGTTACGGCGAAGGCCTTGTAAAACTCGGCGAAAAATATGATGATTTTATAGTTCTTGATGCAGACCTTGCTGCTGCAACAAAGTCGGGCACCTTCAAAAAGGCTTTTCCCGAAAGATTTTATGATTGCGGTATTGCTGAGCAAAATATGGTAAGTATTGCCGCAGGTATTGCCGCAACAGGCAAAAAGGTTTTTGCAAGCTCTTTTGCTATGTTTGCCGCAGGTCGAGCTTTTGAGCAAATTAGAAACTCGGTTGGTTATCCCCATCTAAATGTTTCAATTTGTGCTACACATGCAGGTATTTCAGTAGGTGAGGATGGCGCTACACACCAGTGTAACGAGGATATCGCACTAATGAGAACAATACCGGGTATGACCATTATTAACCCCGCCGATGTTGTAGAGGCTGAAAAAGCGCTTGAGGCTGCATATAAACTTGATGGTCCTTCATATCTTCGTTTTGGCCGCCTTGCAGTTCCGGTTGTTTTTGATGAAAACTATAAGTTTGAAATCGGTAAGGCAGTTGAACTCAAAGAGGGTAATGATGTTACAATTATTGCAACTGGCCTTATGGTTGCCGAGGCATTAGAGGCTTATGAAATCTTAAAGGCTGAGGGCATAAGCGCAAGAGTTATCAATATGGCCACAATTAAGCCCTTAGATAATGAGGCTGTTATTAAGGCCGCTAAGGAAACAGGCCTTATTATCACAGCTGAGGAACATTCGGTAATCGGTGGTCTTGGCAGTGCGGTTTGCGATGTGGTTGCTGAAAACTATCCTGTAAAGGTTGTAAAAATCGGTGTTAAGGATGTTTATGGTAAGTCAGGTCCCGCAAACACCTTGCTTGATGAGTTTGGTCTTCGTGGTAAAGACATTGCTTTTGCAGTAAAAAAGGCCTTGAGCGAGAAATAGTTTGATTTTTAATACCCCGTCTTTGATAAAAAGGCGGGGTATTTTATTGACAAAAAATGCTATATATTATATAATTACTAAGAATGATTATATATCAAAGGAAGTTTTGTAAATGAAATGGATGTCGCTTAATACTTTAAGAGAAAAATATCTTTCATTTTTCGAATCAAAGGGCCATTTGCGCCTCGATAGTTTTTCTCTTGTGCCTAATAATGATAAATCTTTGTTGCTTATAAATTCGGGTATGGCACCTATGAAAAAATACTTTACAGGCGAGGTAACACCTCCCTCAAAGCGTGTTACCACCTGTCAAAAGTGTATCCGCACGCCTGACCTTGAGCGTGTAGGTCATACTGCGCGTCACGGCACATATTTTGAGATGCTCGGCAATTTCTCGTTTGGCGATTATTTCAAAAACGAGGCTATTGCTTGGTCTTGGGAGTTTTTGACTCAAACACTCGGTATTCCCTCCGATTTGCTTTGGCCCTCAGTTTATGAAGAGGATGATGAGTCGTATGTTATATGGCGTGATGTTATCGGCGTTCCCGAAGAACACATTGTAAAGCTCGGCAAGGCTGATAACTTCTGGGAACACGGCACAGGTCCTTGCGGCCCTTGTAGCGAAATTTATTTTGACCGTGGTGAAAAATACGGTTGCGGCTCTCCAAATTGTAAGCCAGGTTGCGATTGCGATAGGTATATGGAAATATGGAACAATGTTTTCTCACAGTTTAACAATATGGGAGACGGCACCTATACCGAGCTTGAAAATAAGAATATAGATACAGGTATGGGCCTTGAACGTTTGGCTTGCGTTATGCAGGGGGTTGACAATATGTTCGAGGTTGATACAATTCGTAAGATTATTGATAAGGTATGTGAACTTTCGGGTAAAAAGTACGGGGATGATGCAAAAGATGATATTTCTATCCGCGCTATTACCGACCACGCCCGCGCTTCAACCTTTATGATTAGTGACGGTATTATTCCGTCAAACGAGGGTAGAGGCTATGTTTTGCGCCGTCTTATTCGTAGAGCGGCCCGTCATGGTAGACTTTTGGGCATTAAAAATGCATTTTTGGCAACGTTGGTTGAAACTGTAATTGAAGAAAATAAGGCTGGCTATCCCGCACTGGTTGAAAAGAGCGAGCTTATTAAAAAGGTTATTTCCTTTGAGGAGGCCGCCTTTGAAAAGACCATTGACCAAGGTCTCAATATCCTTGAGGGACTCACCAAATCGGGCGGTGTGCTTTCGGGTGCCGATGCATTCAAACTTTATGATACTTATGGCTTCCCGCTTGATTTAACCAAGGATATTTTGATGGAAAAAGGAATGACCTTGGATGAGGAAACCTTTAATACCCTTATGTCCGAGCAACGCCAAAAAGCAAGAGAGGGTAGAAAGGCAGCTGATGCTGAGAGCTGGAAGAGTGACGATATTTCCTTTGATAATATACTTCTAACAAACTTTGTAGGCTACACAGACAACGAGTGTGAGGCTGAGGTTTTGGCACTTATATCTGAGGGTGAAGCAGTGGGTGTTGTTGCCAAAGGCCAAAAAGCAATAGTTGTGCTTGATAAAACACCTTTCTATGCCGAAAGCGGCGGTCAAGTTGGTGATACAGGTGTTATTTCAAACAATAACGTTAACATTAAGGTTACTAACACCACCAAAAATGCAAGCGGAATTTTCACACATTTGTGCTTTGTAGAAAACGGTAGCCTTGCAGTAGGAGATAAGGTTAAAGCAGTTATTGATACCGAGAGACGTACTGCAATAAGGCGCAATCATACTGCCGCCCATCTTTTGCAGGCTGCACTTCGTAAGGTGCTTGGTACCCATGTAGAGCAGGCAGGTCAATTAGTAAACGAAAATGCAGTGAGATTTGACTTTACACATTTTTCCGCTTTGAGTGCTGAGGAAATCAAGTCAGTCGAAAAAATAGTTAATGAAGCAATTCTTTCGGCTATTGAGGTAGTTAATAAAGAAATGCCTATTGATGAGGCCAAAAAGCTTGGTGCAATGGCTCTCTTTGGTGAAAAATACGGTGCAGTTGTAAGGGTTGTAGCCGTAGAGGATAAATCGGTTGAGCTTTGCGGTGGTACCCATGTGGATAATACAGGTAAACTTGGTCTTTTCCGCATTGTATCCGAATCAAGCGTTGCCGCAGGTGTTCGTAGAATAGAGGCGGTAACAGGTCTTAATGTAATCGACTTGATTGATAATTACAT
>JAZRZR010000082.1:0-10565 GCA_045601525.1 Acutalibacteraceae bacterium | reverse complement strand
ATAGATTTGGCAATACATTTACGGTTACGGGTGAAGGGCTAAAGGCTCGTGCCTTGTGTCACGAAATTGACCATCTTGATGGTATCTTGTTTTTGGATAGAGCAAAGGAGACGGTATAATGAATATCGTTTTTATGGGTACGCCCGATATAGCGGTGAATTCGCTTATAGCACTTTCAAAAAAACATAATATAAAGGCAGTTTTTACCCAACCCGATAAACCTGTCGGTCGTAAGCAAATATTAACGCCGCCACCCGTAAAGGTTTGCGCCGAGGAACTCGGAATACCCGTATATCAACCCGTCTCAATGAGAGATGGTGAGGCCCTTAAAATCTTAAAGGAAATAAACCCCGATGCAATCGCAGTGATTGCATACGGAAAGATTTTACCCAAGGAAATATTAGAGGTTGCAAGATATGGCTCGGTAAATGCCCATGCTTCGCTTTTGCCTAAATATAGAGGCGCTTCACCGATACAATGGTCCATTGTTTGCGGTGAAACCGAAACAGGTGTCACCACTCAACTTATGGATGAGGGTATGGACACAGGTGATATACTCGAAATGGCCAAGGTTAAAATAGGGGAAAATGAAACAGCCGAACAGCTATACGATAGATTAGCCGTAGTAGCGGCAGAGCTTTTGGTGTCAACTTTGGATAAGCTACCGAAAGGTGAAATCACACCAATTCCTCAAAATAACGATGAGGCCACCTATGCCCCAATCATAAAAAAGGAAATGGCGCTTATAGATTTTAACAAGGATGCTAAAACTATAAACAATATGGTAAGAGGCTATAATTCTTGGCCTGTTGCGTATTTTATGTTAGATGGTAAACGCCTCAAGGTGTTTTCGGCGTCAGTTTGTGGTGAGACCCAAAGAAAACCGGGCGAAATTATTAAAGCCGATAAGGAATTTATAATCGCTTGCGGTAATAACACTGCCTTAAAACTTTTGGAAGTTCAACTTGAGGGCTCAAAGAAAATGTCGGCCGAAGCTATGCTTCAAGGCAAAAAAATAGAAACCAAAACACTAATTTAGGAAGGAAATGGATATGCCAAAAGCAAGAGATATAGCGCTTAAAGCATTATTAAAGGTTAATAAAGATTTGGCATATTCAAATATAACCCTTAATAATATTTTGCAAAGCGAACCTTTGCCTCAAATAGAAAAATCTTTCGTAACAGCACTGTTTTATGGTGTTTTGGATAGAAAAATAACATTAGATTATGTGCTCGATAAGGCGACGAGCAAGCCGTTTTCAAAGGTAAGCCCCTTTACCGCCGAGGTTTTAAGACTTGCGCTTTATCAAATTATGTATATGGATAATGTGCCTGATAGTGCGGCTGTTAATGAGGCAGTTAAGCAAATAAAGGCGTCAAAGGAAAGATATAATTCGGGGTTTGTAAATGCGGTTTTGCGCAGTATACTCAGAAACGGCGTTCAAATACCGAGCGATAACAGTCTATATAGTTTGTCAATTAGATATTCTTGTCCTGTGTGGATAATAGAGGGTTTTATAAAAGACTATGGTCTTTCCGAAACCCTTTGGCTTCTTGAGGCTTCTCTAAATCAGCCGCCCGTAACTTTGCGGGTAAATACTCTGAAAACCACAAAAGAGGAATTAGTTAATAGTTTTAATGAAAACGGCATAAAAGCCGATGCGCTTGACAAAACTGATGCCGTTATAATAAATGGTTTTTGGGGTGGTGAGGAAAGTATTTTGTACAAGCAAGGTCTTTTCCACGCTCAAGATTTAAGTTCGCAATACACTATTAAGCAGTTCGGCTTAAAGTGCGGAGAACGGGTGCTTGATATGTGCGCCGCACCTGGTGGAAAAAGTTTCACAATGGCTCAGTATGTAGGGGAAAGCGGCAGCGTTGTTTCTTGTGATATTTATGAAAACAGGGTAAGCCTTATTCAAAACGGAGCCGAACGGCTTGGCCTTAATAATATTAAAACAGCTCTGCTTGATGCTACTAAATATAATGACGAACTTGGTAAATTTGATGCAGTGCTTTGCGATGTTCCCTGTTCGGGACTTGGTATAATGCGCCGCAAACCCGATATTAAATACAAAAAAGTTGATGAACTTGAGGCTTTGCAGCAAACACAATTTGATATACTCGAAAATGCGGTAAATTATCTTTCTGAAAATGGTAGAATAATGTATTCCACCTGTACTCTTAGAAAGGGCGAAAACGAGGAAAATATCAATCGTTTTTTAGAAAAGCATAAAGATTTCAAGTTAATTTATCAACATATATTTATGCCGCATAAGGATAATACCGATGGCTTCTTTGCGGCTTTGCTCGGTAGGTGATTTTGTGAAAATCGATATATGCTCGTATTATGAGGATGAACTTTGTGAGTTACTTGCTTCCTATAATCAACCCACATATAGAGCGGGGCAAATTTTCAGTTGGCTTCAGTCGGGCATTACCGATTTTGACCAAATGACCAACATCCCAAAAGCACTCCGAGAGCAACTTAAAGAAGATTGTTATATCGCTACGGTTACTCCTGAAAAACGCTTGGTTTCCAAACTTGATGGCACGGTTAAATATTTGTATAGGCTACACGACGGAGAGTATGTAGAGTCAGTTTTTATGAAATATAAACACGGCTATACCGTTTGTATATCGACGCAGGTTGGTTGCCGTATGGGTTGTAGTTTTTGCGCCTCGGGCCTTGAGGGACTTTCCCGTAATCTTACAGCTTCCGAAATGCTCGCTCAGGTGCTTTATGCAGGCAAGGATAATGGAGTTCGCATATCCAATGTAGTTATGATGGGTATGGGAGAGCCACTTGATAATTTTGATAATTCAGTTCGTTTTTTGAAGTTGGTTTCTAATGAAAGGGGTCTCAATATAGGTCTTCGCCACATATCACTTTCAACCTCGGGTGTTGTAAGCGGAATAAAAAAATTGGTGGAACTAAATTTGCCGATAACCCTTTCAATATCTTTACACGCTCCCAATGATGAACTCAGAAATTCTATTATGAAGATAAATCATAGATGGAATATTAAGGAACTGCTTTCGGCTTGTAAAGATTATCAGTCGGTAACGGGCCGTAGAATTTCTTTTGAGTATTCTCTTATAAACGGATTTAACGATAAAATAGAACACGCAAATCAGTTACTTAAAATACTTAAAGGCATTATGGCGCATGTGAATCTTATCCCTGTAAATACAGTTACTGAGAGCGGATATACAAGGCCTGATGATATAAGCATTAAAAAATTCGAAAAACATCTTAACGATAATGGACTAACTGCAACAGTAAGGCGTACTTTGGGCGCCGATATAAATGCTTCTTGCGGTCAGTTGCGTCGTAAAACACAAAAGGAGGGGAAATAAGTGCAGTTATACGGTGAAACACATGTCGGTATGACAAGGCATAGCAATCAAGATGCTTTCCTCAATACCGTTCTTTCGGAAGACACCGCACTCGTAGTGGTGTGTGACGGTATGGGCGGTGCCAAGGCAGGTAATATTGCAAGCAATCTCGCAGTTCAAATTATTACCGATTATGTTAAAAAATCATATAGCAAGTCTATGGGCAGTTTGGCAATAGAAAATATGTTGCGTTCGGCGATAGAGTCGGCTAATATGGAAGTTTTTGAAACAGCACTTAGTAATCCTGACTATTCAGGTATGGGAACTACTGTGGTGGCGGCATTCGTAAGGGAGGATACGGTTTATATTGCTCATGTGGGCGATAGTCGAGCCTATCTTGCCGATAAAAATGCACTCACCCAAATCACAAGGGACCACTCGGTTGTGCAAAGCCTTATTGAACAGGGCTGCATCACACCTGAAATGGCGCTTTCACACCCGAGGAAAAATGTGATAACAAGGGCTGTGGGCACCACTGATGAGGTTCAGTGTGATTTTAATGAGGTTTCCTTGAAAAATGGCGCAGTTTTGATTTGTACCGACGGTTTAACAGGCGCTATCAAAACCGACGAGATTTTGAAAATTATAACTAACAACGAATCAGAGGCTGTACCCCGTTTGTTAATTGAAGCGGCAAACAACAATAACAGTGCCGATAATGTTACGGTGGCACTCATTGTTTTGTAAGGTACAAAAAGAAACGGATAGGTGTTATATATGGATAAATTTTTAGGTAAAAGATTAGACGGACGCTATGAAATAAAAGAAATACTCGGCATTGGCGGTATGGCGGTTGTTTACAAGGCTTATGATAATGTAGAGGACCGTATTGTTGCAATTAAAATTTTGCGTGAAGAGTTTGCCACCAACGAAGATTTTTTGCGTCGCTTCAAAAACGAATCGAAGGCTATTTCGCTTTTGTCACACCCCAATATTGTTAAAATTTACGATGTTAGTTTTGGCGATTTAATTCAGTATATAGTAATGGAACATATTGAGGGTATCACCCTTAAAGAGTATATTGAAAGACAAGGTAGCCTTTCTTGGAAGGATGCTGTGAATTTCAGCATACAAATTTTGAGAGGACTTCAACATGCTCATGATAGAGGTATTGTTCACCGTGATGTTAAGCCTCAAAATATGATGGTTTTGCCCGATGGTACTATTAAGGTTACCGACTTTGGTATCGCTCGTTTCGCAAGGAGTGACCAAAAGACAATTACCGATAAGGCAATAGGCTCGGTGCATTATATCAGTCCTGAGCAGGCAAGGGGCGAGCCTACCGATGAAAAAACCGATATATATTCGCTTGGCGTAATGCTTTATGAAATGCTCACAGGTCAGTTACCCTTCCAAGCCGAAAATGCTGTTTCGGTTGCGATTATGCAGCTTCAGCGTGAGCCAAAGCTTCCAACCGAGCTTAACGGCTCAATTCCTCAGGGCGTTGAACAAATTACAATGCGTGCAATGCAAAAAAATACGGTAAATAGGTATAAGTCCTCCGCCGAAATGCTTTGCGACCTTGAAAAATTCAAGAAAGACCCCTCTATCACCTTTGATTTCACCTATTTTGTAGATGATTCACCCACAAGGTTTATCGATATAAGTGAAACTGAGCAACCCGCACCTGTTGAGGAGGAGCAAAAGAAAGGCTCGGTAATACCCGTTTTAGCGGGTGTTGCGGCCGCTTTTGTGGTTGCAGTGATTGCCTTGCTTATCTATTTTATGCCTAAATTCTTCGGCAGTACTGGTGCTGAGATTAAGTGTCCGAATTTCGTAGGTAAGAGCTATGAGGCCATAAACAGCGATAACGCTCTTAACAGTCAGTTTAAGATTGTGTTCGACTGGGATTATAGCTCGGAATATCCTTACGGCACTATTTTTGAGCAGTCTCAGGTGGAGGGTAAGAACCTTAAGAAAGGCGCTACAATCGTGCTTTATGTAAGCACGGGCACCGAAACCAAGAGCGTGCCTGAGGTTAAAAACAGCACCCTTAATAATGCTAAAAAGACCTTGGAAATGCAAGGCTTTGTAGTAAAGGTTGTCGAGAAGGCGGATGAAGAGGTTGCCGCAGGTCTCGTAGTTGGCACAAATCCTGCCGCAGGTAGCAGTATTGCAGATGGCAGTGAGATTATCCTTTATGTAAGCTCGGGCGCACCAACTGTTTATGTTTCGCTTCCTGATGTTACTAAAATGACTTTGGAAACCGCCAAAAACGAACTTGCTAAAGCAGGTCTTATTGCGGGCGAGGTTACCTTTGTGGATAATACCGATGTAAACACCCCCGCAAATGTAGTTGTAAGTCAGGACCCTGTTTATTCAACGGGTAAACAGGTTGGTAAGGGAACGGTTGTTAATTTAACCGTAAGCTCGGGTAAAACAAAATATTCTTCAAATGTAAGTGTTGATATTGAGTCGCCTGCCACTGCAGTTTCCCTTTGGATTGACGGCGAAATGGTTCAAGAGCTTACAAATTTGTCAGCTACACAAACCGAGGTTTCCTTTACAGGCGTTTCCTCCTATAATAAGCAGGTGAGCGCAATTGTCAAGATAAAGACCGCAAATACACCCGAATATACCGAGCATTTGGTAATTACAATTGACCTTGCAAACAAGGGAAAGGTTACAGTTACCAAGAAAACGGCAGTCAATTAGTATGAGCGGTAGAATAATCAAGGCTATTTCCTCTTTTTATTATGTTAAAGAGGGGGAAAGCGTAACCGAATGTAAAGCACGCGGCCATTTCAAAAAGGAAAATCAATCTTTATTGGTTGGTGATATTGTTGAATATGACCGCGAGGCTAAAATAATCGAGGCAGTAAATGATAGAAAGAACTCTCTTGTAAGGCCTCCTGTTGCCAATATTGATAAGTCCTTTATAGTTTCTTCATATTCAACCCCGTCTCCCAGCCGCCTTATTATTGATACCCTTATTGCAATATGCGAGTATAAGGGAATAACCCCTGTTATTGTTTTTAATAAGTCCGATTTAGGCGATTTTGAGCAAATCAAAAATTGCTATACCAAGGCGGGCTATAAAACTATTGTTGCCTCGGCGCAAAACGGCGAGGGAATTGCTGAAATAAAGGCCGAACTCAAGGACCAAATTTCAGTATTTACAGGCAACTCGGGGGTAGGCAAATCAAGTCTGCTCAATATCATTCTACCTGAGCTTAACCTTAAAACAGGTCAGGTGAGTGAGAAATTAGGCCGAGGCCGCCACACAACACGGCACACTCAACTTTATGAGGTCCAAGGTGGTTTGGTAGCCGATACACCGGGCTTTTCTTCTTTAGAGGTTGAAAAAGACGATTATAATTTCAAGGAACAACTTGAAAATTGCTTTATCGAATTTGAGGAGTATTTGGGACAGTGTAAATTCACAGGTTGCTCACATACAGGCGAAAAAGGCTGTGCAGTTTGTAAAGCGGTAGAAGACGGAAAAATTGAAAAAAGTCGTTTTGAAAGCTATAAAAGTATATACGAAGAGTTAAAAAACTTAAAAAAATGGCAAATTAAGTAACCAAAACCGTCAAAAACGATATACTGTTATTAAGCAGGTAAGTTTGGTGACGGAGGTACATAATGAAACGGCGCTGTTATCCCAATAATCGTAAATATATATATTTGGTAACCTTTGGCGTAGGACTTTTGGTGGCGTCTTTTTTGCCGCCGAAATGCTTGGTGGCAGTTTTGGCGGTAGCCGTTATCATACTTGGAATTACCTGCTATAAAGGGAGGTAATTTAGGTTATGAAGGTAGTGCTTGTAAAAAGCCCAAAATTATTAAGTCCGTTGTTGAGATTGATTTTTGGTATAAAAAAGGAAATTCAATAAAATTAAGCCCGACTTTTTGTCGGGCTTTTGATTTTTCGGGGTGTCATACTGTACAAAGTTTCGGCATATCTATTGGTAGGTAATTTTTATAAAGGGAGTACAGTAGTATGGAATTGAATATCTTAAAACAGGACATCGGCATAACAAACAAAATATTTTCACAAATGGCAGAGCAAAGCATAGACTTGGATTTTTCATTGCCCGAATACTATCCAAAAATAAACAAGGTGCTAAAATGTATGGCAAAGCCTCGCATTTCGGCCAACGCCATTAACGGACAAATCTTAAATATCGAGGGCAATATAAATATTGTTTTGCTATATATCACGGATACAACCGAAATTTGTAGTTTTGAATACATTTTGCCCTTTAGTCGCACCTTTGAATTCGAGGGCGATGCAGGTAACTGCTTGCCCGATTGCAGCGTGAGAGAGGAATACATTAACTGTCGCTTACTTGATGAGCGCAGCGTAGAACTTCACGGCGCAATAGGAATTTCGGCCGGCATTGTTAGGCGAGATGCCAAACAGGTAATATGTGATGTTGAGGGCGGAGATGTTGTGCTTAATAGAGGTATGGCCGAGGCAACATCACCCATTGGTATTGCCGAAAAATGCTTGCTCATTGAGGAAGAACTTGAACTTGGCAACGGCCAACCCTCAATCAGACATATTTTAAGGTATGATGCTAAAGCGGTGAAAACCGATTGTAAAATTATAGGCAGTAAGGTTGTTGTAAGGGGCGAACTCAAGGTTTTCACCCTTTATTGCGGCGAGCAAACCTCAACTCCGCAGGTTTTGCGTTCCGCGGTGCCCTTTAGTCAAATTATCGATATACCCGATATAAACGATATGTGCGAATGTGACTGCACAGTTTCGGTGGCTAACCTTGAAATTAAACCTCGCACCTCGATAACAGGGGAGTGCCGCACACTTTCGCTTTCAGCCAAGGTGAGATTTTGCGCAAGCGCCACCTGTGATAACGATGTCCCCGTGGTTTATGATGCTTTTTCAACTAAGTATGAAACCGATATAACCCTTGACGATATACTCTTTGAAAAGATTTTCAAAACAGTTAATAAAAACTTTATATGTAAGCATAATGTCGAGGTGAGTGCGGGCGGCATCGGAACAATAATAGACCTTTGGTGCGAGCCGCAAAACCTTGTATGTAAGATTGAAAATGAAGAACTGCATGCGAGCGGAAATTTAATGGTTTATATATTAGCTTATGATAGTGAAAATTGTCCTGCATATTATGAGAGGAGCGTCGAGTTTGAGTTTTGTCATGTGGTTAAGAATAGCAACTCTAATATGAAATGCCGTGCCGATGCCACCGTTAATAATGTAAGCTATACAATATTAAGCAATAACACAATAGAGGTTTGTGCCGAGCTTAATATTAATGCGGGTGTTTATTCGCAAAGTCGTATAGCGGCTGTAAGGGAAATAAGGGTTTGCGAGGATGCGCTTAAGCCTAAAAAGAGGGATAGCGCAATGATAATTTACTATGCCGATGTGGGCGAAAAGCTTTGGGATATAGCAAGAAAATATAATAGCGCACCCGATGAAATAGCCGAAATAAACTCACTTGAAAGTGAAGTTTTAACTACAAATAAGGTCCTGCTTATCCCCGTAAAATAAATTGAAAAAAAGTAAAAAATTATGTTGACAACGCTTTGTATTGGTGTTATAATATTTAGCGTTGTATGCGAGTGTGCTGGAACTGGCAGACAGGCACGTTTGAGGGGCGTGTGCTCATGGCGTACGGGTTCAAGTCCCGTCACTCGCACCAATTGAAAACCCGCTTTAATAGCGGGTTTTTCTTTGTTTATGCGGGTTTGAGGAAATTTCGCGGGTTAATTTATAATGCGGTTGCAATATAGAAAATGCACACGAATTATAAAAACTGCACACAAAATTTCACACGAACGAAAGCCAATTTTTATATAACACTTAAACTAAGTGGTTTTCGTTTTCGTAAATGTTTTGAAAGTGACAAGTAATTTTTTGAGAAAATTTGCTTTTTTTATCTTCAAGAATATGGTTATATACATTTTGCATAGTATAATTAGTGGACCAACCGCCTTGAGCCATAATATATTTATCGGGTATGCCCATAGCATGTAAAATAGAAACATTATAATGGCGAAGGTCGTGAAACCTAAAATGTGGCAAATTGTTTCGCTTAAGAAACTTGGAAAAATTGTTAGATAAGCTGTGGGGAGTATAGTCTACAATTTTTCCTGTTTTTGTTTTAAGGCTTTCCAATAAAAATGGTGGAAGTTCGACATATCTATCCGAAGAAACTGTTTTTGGTGGTTTTATATACCAATTGCCGTCAGGGTCACTAACCATAGATTTATTTATGTGGATATATGTGTTAAAAATATCTTCAGAGGTAAGCGCACAAATCTCTCCGCATCGAAGAGCCCCAAATGCCGCCAACATAATCGGAATTTCAAGTTTGGTTCCTTGAGCAGCACTAAGCAATTGTTTGATAACCTCATCGTTTGGGATATACATTAGAGGCTTTACTTTTTGGGGTAATTTGATTTTTAATGTGAACTCGGGTCGAAACATAGAGAGAACAGCAGATAAAAGGCCGTGGCAGTTTCGAACTGTTTTTGGAGAGTGATTAGCGGCAAACTGATTTATGGAGCGTTGTATTATTTCGTTTGTAAGACGCTCTATTTTTATATGCATAATATCTTGAAGGGCCGTTTTTCGCAATGTGGTATATCCACGCATAGTTGCGGGTGAGAGAACATTAAGTTTAGCGGTTAAATATCTATCATACGCTGTGGATAAGGTTATATTTTCAGTTAGTTCTTTTTCTTTGCCGGCTAACCAGGAAGCAGCCAGAAGTTCGGCTTTGCGGCGGTCAGGGTGAGTAAAGGATTTTCTTACGGGGACACCATCAATTGTGAGGTGTGCTTGTACTCTCCAGTTGCCTGAAGGTAATTTTTTTGCTTTTGACATAAATTATACACTCCGTTCTTTATAGTTCAATATGCTATGAGCATATTGACAAATATAGGGGCAGAGTGATATAATATAAAGGTAAGTTGGTAGCTTACATTATATGGGCTCTGCCCGGTTGCTCCGTTTGGCGTTGGCGCGCCGAACGGAGTTTTTTTATTTTTCTTCACAAAATTTACAAAGGCGGTCTTTTTCTTTTTTTGCGGTTTCAAGGTCGCCCGAAAGTATTTCATCACTGTTTTTTAGTGCTCGGCAATTTTTATGGGTGTGATATACTGTGCCGGATGGCGTCCAATAGTAAATGGTATAAATCTCGGAATAGCTTGTGATAAAGTCGGATCGTAGCCAT
>JAZRZR010000081.1:0-6407 GCA_045601525.1 Acutalibacteraceae bacterium | reverse complement strand
GTACCCATAAAAACGATATTCATTATACCGTCTCCTTTGCTCTATCCAAAAACAAGATACCATCAAGATGGTCAATTTCGTGACACAAGGCACGAGCCTTTAGCCCTTCACCCGTAACCGTAAATGTATTGCCAAATCTATCTTGAGCACGCACCGTAACCTTCATAGGACGGCTGGTTGTTTTATAGTTTCCGGGCACCGAGAGGCAACCCTCTTGTTCAAACTGTTCGCCGCTTTTTTCAATGATTACGGGATTTACAAGCTCGATAAGCCCATCCCCCACATCAATGATACAATAACGGCGCAAAATACCAATTTGAGGGGCAGCAAGACCGCAACCGTCGGCAGCGTACATTGTATCCTTCATATCATCAAGAATACCTGCAAGGCGCTCATCAAAATTAAGCACTGTACGTGATATTTTTTTCAGTGTGGGTTCGCCGTATTTAAGAATATTACGAATTGCCATTAAGTTTTCACCTATTTATCCTATATTTTCGGGATTTATATCGATAATCACCGATGTATCCCCATCAAGTTTCATCTCGGTTGCGCGCCTTAAAAGCTCGCGCAAGCGTTTAGAATTTTTACATTTTACAGTAAGGCGGTAACGGTACTTATTATTTACCTTTGGTATTGCCGCCGCCGTTGGACCTAAAACAATAAGTTTTATATCCGCAAATTCGCCCGAGGTTAATTCTCGTAACTTGGCGAGAATTTCACCGGCAGTAGAATATGCCGTGGTATTGCTTTGCGACTGCACACGAATTGTTACCAAATCACAATAAGGCGGATAGGTGTGCGCCTTGCGAAGCAATATTTCGTCACTATAAAAAGCCTCGTAATCTTGGCTTTGAGCAAGCGGAATAATATCACTATCGGGATTATTGGTTTGTATTATTGCCTTGCCCGCTTTATCTCCTCTGCCCGCACGGCCTATCACCTGTGTCAGCAAGGAAAAGGTGCGTTCGCTACTTCTATAATCTTCGCTATTCATAGCCTTGTCCGCACCCAAGACACCTACAACCGTAACTTTTGGAAAATCAAGCCCCTTAGCTACCATTTGTGTGCCGAGCATAATATCATACTCACCCTTAGAAAAGGCGGTGAGATAATTTGAAAAAGAATCACGGGAAACGGTGTTATCGGCATCGAGCCGTAAAATATTGGCATTTGGGAAAAGTTGTTTTAATTCCTGTTCAACCTTTTGGGTGCCTGCACCCGTGAATTTAAGGTGGGTTTCTCCACACTCGTTGCATTTTTCGGGATATGGTTCAGAATAGCCGCAATAGTGACACATCACTCGGTTATTTGCCGAATGATAGGTCATCGAAAAACTGCAATTCGGACAGGTTACAACACTTCCGCAATTCATACAGGAAATATATGTGTTATGGCCTCGGCGGTTAAGCAGAACTATTGCTTGATTGCCTTCCCTTAATGCTTCATCTATTTCCTCATAAAGTGCACCGCTTATTGCGCCCTTATTGCCGCTTCTTATCTCTTGGCGCATATCTACAACCTGAACTTCCGGCAAAACTGCTTTGCCGTAGCGGTTTTTAAGGGTGCAAAGGCTATATCTACCCGAAAGGGCATTTGCATAGGTTTCAACCGAGGGAGTGGCGCTTGCAAGCAAGCAAAGACAATCGTGGTATTTGGCACGGAACTTTGCAACCTCTCTTGTATGAAAACGGGGCGACTGCTCCGATTTATAGGTATGCTCCTGTTCCTCATCCATAACAACAAGGCCTAAATTATTAAAAGGGGCAAATATTGCTGAGCGAGTACCAATGGCTATCACTGCTTTGCCCTCTTTGATACGCTTCCACTCGTCCATACGCTGACCGAGTGACATTGCGCTATGGAAAACCGCAATTTTATCCCCATAATGTTCATTAAAAATTGAAATAGTTTGCGGTGTAAGAGAAATTTCGGGCACCATAATTATTACGCCCTTACCCTTACTTATCACCGAATCGGCAAGGGTGATAAACACCTGTGTTTTACCGCTGCCCGTAACGCCATAAAGCAGAGCGCAATTTGCGGCATCAGTAAGTTTATCAAGAAAATTAAAAGCCTTTTGTTGTTCTTCGGTTAATTTTACAGTGGGTTTTTCGTGCTCGCTTAAAAGGTGAGGCATACGATATATCTCTTTATCGAAATATTCGGCTACACCCTTTTTCACAAGACTATCCAAAACTGATTTGGAAGCCCCTGTCATATACTGAAGTTCCTTAACCGTAATATCCCCCGACAAAGCAATCTCATTGGCGATTTCCTTTTGCCGTGCAGTCAAGGAATAAAAATCAAGGTTTTGCGCTTCTACAATAAGGCGAATAGATTTAAGGGTTGCATCCCCCATTCGCCTTACCGCATCGCTACTTTTAACAATTGCGCCTTTATCTAAAAGAGATGAAATCGCCTTTGTATCAGCAAGACCAAGCTGTTTGATTATCTCGGTTAGCGGAACTGCATCGGCCTGATTTTTAAGAAATGTATAGAGATTTTTTTCTAATTCCTCTAAACTATCTATATCTGAAAAATCAGAAGATGGCGAATACGCATCAACTATTTTCAAGCCCATCCCTGTCGGCAAAACGGCATTTATGGCATCAAAATAGGTGCAAAAAAGCGAATCATGAAACCAAAGACACATTTTAAGCATTTCATCGCTCAAAATAGGCTGTTTATCGGCAATGCTTACAATACTTTTAAGTTTTTCGTTATATTCACCATCACTAATAGAAACTATAAGGCATTGGCGAAGGCTATTGCCCTTACCAAAAGGCACAATGGCGCGACACCCTGCTTTACAATCTCCCACCATAGTTTCGGGCACAATATAATCATAGGTCTTATCAAAACTATATGCGGTTTTTTCAAGCACAACACTGGCTATTTTGCTTTGCATTTTGATAACACCTCTTTTCTAAAAATGGTTTTAATTAGTCCTCAATTTCTCTTGCCAATTTATTGATTGCAAGGCTTACGGGCTTTTCAACTATAATTTCGCCGTTAGCGGTTGCAAGCTCTGAAATATTGCGAGCCTCATTTGCAACATCCATAACCAATTCATAACGGTTATCACATTTTTCAATAAGTTTTCCAATAGCGGGATTTAACATTGTTTTAACACCTCATCAATAATATCTTTCTCACTTTCGGTTTTAATCTTTTGACCTAAAATTACCGAAAGCAAATCATTTGTTGCTTCATTTAATTTATCGTTTACAACGATAAAATCATAATCAGCGGCTCTCTTTATTTCGCCAAGAGCCACATTAAGCCTTTTTTGAACCACCTCGGGCGCTTCGGTGCCTCTACCGCTTAAACGGTTTTTAAGCACCTCAAAGGAAGGCGGCATAATAAACACCGATATTGCCTCGGGCATTTTTTGCTTTACAATCGCCGCACCATTAACATCAAGTTCGAGAATCATATCCTCTCCCCTATCAAGCGCCTCAACAACGGGTGCCTTAGGGGTGCCGTAATAGTTGCCCACAAAAACATTATACTCAAGCAAAGCATCGTTTTTAATAAGTTCCTCAAATTCTTCACGGGAAATGAAATGATACTTACCACCCTCAACTTCGCCTTGACGCATAGGACGGGTTATCGAAGAAATAGAAAATTTGATTTCGGGGCGCACCTTAAAAAGTTCTTGCAAAAGGGTATCCTTACCCGAGCCCGAGGGACCTGAAATAATGAAAAGTTTACCTTTATTCATTATATCCCTCCTCACCATCATCAAAGTTTTCTTCCTCGCTTAGACGGTTGGCTACCGTTTCGGATTGAAGATAGGTAAGAATTATGTGGTCACTATCAGTAATGATTACAGCGCGTGTGCGGCGACCATGTGTAGCATCTATAAGAGTGCCTCTCTCTTTAGCCTCCTGCACGATACGCTTTATCGGTGCCGATTCGGGACTAACTATCGCAACCATTCGGTTGGCCGACACCAAGTTACCAAAGCCTATGTTTATAAGTTTCATAAATATCACCTATTCTATGTTTTGAATTTGTTCTCTTATCTTTTCAATTTCGGCCTTGATATCAACTACCTCACGCAAAATCTCAACATCCTGCGCCTTTGAGCCAATTGTATTGGTTTCTCTATTCATTTCTTGAACCACAAAATCAAGTTTTCGGCCGATCGCCTCATCACTTTGAAGCATTTCTTTAACCTGTGCTATGTGACTGCGAAGGCGAACTGTTTCCTCATCAACCGCAACCTTATCGGCAAATATAGCAGTTTCGGTTAATAGCCTTTGCTCATCAACCTGTGCGCTTTCAAGCAACTCCTTGATTTTTGCCTCTAATCGCTCACGATAATGCTTAACGGTTTCGGGTGACTGCTTTTCGATTATTGCAACCTTTTCTAAAATTGTATCACAGCGGGCGACCACATCGCCTTTTAATTTTTCACCCTCAATCTTTCGCATCTCAACAAAGGCGTCAATTGCCTCTTTTGCAGTATCAAGAACAAGAGCGGTAACCTTTTCCTCATCCATTTGGGCCTTCTTAAAGGAAAAGACCTCATTATGCGCTGCCAATGTGGAAACCGAAACATCATTTTTTAGGCGATATTTCTTTGAAAGTGTTTTGAGAGCGGCAATATATGAATTTGTAAAATCCTCATTAATTTCTACAACTGTTTCGTTTTCGGCCGAAAAATCAAGGCTTACATACATCTCAACCTTACCTCTCGCCACCAAACCTTGTGTAAAGCCCTTAAGTTTTTCCTCTAAAAAGGTGCAACTGCGAGGCACCCTTGAAGAAAACTCAAAGTATCTATGATTTACTGATTTAATCTCAACAGTTGCTTCCAAATTATCTACCGATTTAGTTGCTCTGCCGAAGCCCGTCATACTCTTAGCCATATCAAATCTCCCAACGGATATAATTCTCCATAATAATATATAATATATTACCAAATCTTAATATATAATGTCAACCTTTCAGGCTATCTTGTAACCCTTTTTTAACCTTTTGAGAGTATAAATTCAAAAAAGCCTTGACATTAAAAGGGTTTTATTTTATAATCATATTTGCGCCTAATAATTGCTGCTATGGCTCAGGTGGTAGAGCACGTCCTTGGTAAGGACGAGGTCACCGGTTCAAATCCGGTTAGCAGCTCCAAAAAGAAACACTTCCTTTTGGGAAGTGTTTCTTTTTGTGTTTGTGTCCGCAGGACACAACATCGTTTTGCAACGCAGTTGCAAACATCATTTGACCGTAGGTCAACATCATTCCGCTTGCGGACACAAAACGAGGTTACACCTTACGGTGTAAACGATGTTGCCTTCGGCAAACAGTGTTGTGCTTCGCACAAACGATGTGATGCTTTGCATCAACGATGTTGCGACTTTGTCGCAACTACACGCTTACGCGTGATGATGGATTTTACCCTGCGTCCGAAAGGTCACAAACTAAAATTTATCGGTTTAATGGTTTATATTAACTATTTGTGGTTTTGATTTAGAATTACACAATATATTGTAATTTGTTTAAAAAGCGCAAAATTATTAGGCTAAAGTGCACAAAAGGGTGCTGAATTTTTCTATACATAGGCAAGTTGAATTTGTTGCACCAAAACTGTATAATTATACTATAATTGTACAACTGTACACATTATTAAAATTTTTTTGGGAGGAGAAACCTAAAATGAAAAAGAGTTTATCAATTTTACTGGCTCTTTTAATGGTGCTTAGCACAGTAACTTGTATGTTTACTATGCCCGCATCTGCAGAAGAGGCAGCAACTGAGGCCCCCGCCGCAGTTGAAACCCTGCCTGTTAATGATTGGATCAATAACAACGGCACAAAAACCATTACACCTGAAACCACTTGGTCTGTTTCGGGCGTAACCTTCCCCACCAGTACATCCTATGGCATACGTGGTTGGGACCAAAAGAAAGATGACGAAGGCAATGTTATCTCCGGTACTGAGGGTGCTCGTTTAACCGAGAATGTGTTACATCAATTAACCCTTACCGTAACCGCTTCTGAGGATATTAACGAGGGTGTTAAGCTTTACCCCGTTTTCCATTCCAATGATTCTATGAATCAATCCCTTAGTCAGTTTGTTGGTGTAAGAAGCGATGTTACTACACCCTTTAAAGTAGAAGCTGCTTATAACAGTGTAACTGCATCTGCTACCAGTGATAAAACCGTTCCCACCACTAATGCAGATAATGCAGCAGCACTTGTTGCAGGTAAAACCTACACCTACACCTACCTTATTAAGGGCTCAACCAAATGGGTTAACCACATCAGAATGTTTGCCGACGGTCTTACCGCAGGTTCTGTTACTTTAAGCGACGCAAAAATCTTCCCCGCTTCCGAAACCGATGCAGGTAACTTCCTTTTCAAAAATGCTCAGGTTATTCAAGTCGGATCGTAGCCATG
>JAZRZR010000080.1:0-15952 GCA_045601525.1 Acutalibacteraceae bacterium | reverse complement strand
ACAAAGTGTAAACTATATTGAATAATAAAATATTACAACATCAAACCTATCGTCATGTCAATCTACTTTTAAAGACACAAGCAAACATTCAAATACATTCGGTAAATTTTGTAAAATGTGGAAAACTACACAACATTCGAGGACAAAAATCAAGCCCCTAAAATAACCACTAGCCACTTGAACAGCCCCTAACACCCTCATGCCCTCAAAACCATTAAATATACTACTCAGCACAAAAAAGCCGCCTGAGGGGCGGCCTAAAAGAATAGTCAAAGCCAGCAACGGCTTACCTCAATATTATCAGCAACCAATAACCTGTTCAATTAAATGAGCAAATTTATTTTTAATCTCAACCGTTTCAAATCTAAGTAAACCAATTTTGTACAACTTAACCGCCATCATAAACCACGTGTTTTTTCTAGCGCTGTCCAAAACAGTAGTTAGGTCATGACTTTTATCATCAATGGCAAAGCGGCATGGGTTAGTAGGGTCAAAAGCGCTACTCAAATATCTCAGTCCTGTTTTTCTATCAAACCAAAGGCCATAACTCACACCGCCTACAACAAATGTACTAACACAATATGTGTTGCCTGTTCGTTTTTCAACAAACTTTTTGTCGTCTAAGTACCACTTATTTCTAATAGCATAATCACCATAAGTAGTATTTTGGGTTAACTGGCCAAAGCGTGTATTAGCCTTTTCGTCAGCGTAAGCCTCATTGGTGATATATTGCACAAGAATAAGCGGTTCACCGTTTTTATCACGTTTACACACCTTAAACTCAGACTTATAGCCCAGCAACAAATGAAAATACTCAAAGTAAGGGTTGGTTATAGTAACCGCATTGGATAACAAAAACACTCTGACATCTCTTAAACGTGCAATGGTTTCAATGAGGTCAAGGAACTTGGACGGCTCATTTTTAAGATAGTGATAATTGCCCTTTTCAATAATGAACTCATCAAAGATAATATTTTTCACCATTGGAAAAGAGGTAGATTTAAGAATAGTGGCCGTTGTGATGGCAACAGCGTAACCAGCAACCTTATTATCAACAAAAAATGTATCCAATTTATCAACTCTTTTGCATTTAAAGGTATGCTCTTTAAAATCACCGTTGGTTTTAAAGTTATCAAAGAATTTTGGAAAAGATGTATCAAGTTCAGAGTTAAAACGGCGAACATAAACAAATTGTTCACCTGTCTTAATAAACCTTTGAACACAATATTTACTCAAAGCATAAGACTTGCCAACACCTCTAGCGCCCACGATAAAGGACAAAAAAGAGTTATAAGACAACATCTTATTTGGGTTATAAAATATATTTTTTGTAACAGTCATAACAAATAAGACAAGACCCAACAAAACTAGCGTTATTTTTGGCCGCCACGCAACAGGAAAATGGTGTTAAGCCACCCTCATCAGGCTTGCAAATGCTTAAACTTTTAAACCACCAGCCAAAATTAAATAACAATGCCCTGTTGGGTTGCCTTACCTCTATACTACCAAATTGAATAAAAATTTTGGGTCTTTTTTATTTTTCAAACATGGGCTTTAATAGGCTTATAATCAATAAACGAAAGGACAAAAGACCAATATAAGCACAATTAATTAACAACCAATCACTAACCACTAACAACCAATAATAAGCAAAGGAATTAAAAACATGGAAAATGAAAAAGGTTTAACCACTTTCAAAGGTACTAACAAGAGTTTCACCAGTCTAAAGACCGATACCCTAGAGGAACAAAAGAAACTATTTAACGCTCGCAAACAATGCGATGTTATGATTAAAGACATCAAGGGTCAAGAAATTGAGGTTCAAGATTATTTCTTTTCAGAGTACGAGAAAAAGGAATTGGACGAAAACGGCAACCCACGTATTGGACACACCACGATTTTGTTCGATACGGCTGGCAAAACTTATGTAACTACATCTAATTACTTTTTCAACACATTTGCCGAGATTTTGAGTTACACCAATGGTAAGATTGAAACACCGATTAAAATCAAGATTGTAGGTAAAGCAACCAACGGCAAGGGCGAGGCCTTGTCTTGCGAATGGTTATAATTTAGCCACAATTAAGGGCAACTGTTAACAAATACTTTTCAATTTATGCCAATCCTCTTTATTACAACACACTCACAACAGTTGCCCTTTTTCGTATAAATTATTTATTCAAAAAGAAAGGGTTATTTATGGCGATACGCTGGGACAAAAAATATTTAAAAAAGGTACAGCGTACTGTAAGTAATTACAACAGGCGGCTTAAATATCAAGAGAGTTTTGGGGCGCAATACTTGCCTGAACATGTGAACATGCAATATATCAAAGATGTGTTCAATAAGCGCCAAGATTTAAATAGGTATTTAAGGCAACTTGAACGATTTAATGCAAAGTCAGCCCAAGTTGTAAAGGTGGGCGCTGATAAAGTTAAAATGACAAAATGGGAAAAACAAAACCTAATATCGGATAGGGCAAGCGCAAGGGCGAAAATCAAAAACCTTATGCGCCAAACTGTTAAGAGGCAAGGCCGCAAAATGTACGCTTTTCAAAGAGGTGATAACTATTTAACCATGAAAAGTGAACTCAAGAGGCTATCAAGGCCGCTACAAAGCCTTAGTTACTCAAGTTTACAAAGCAATGAGGCCATTGCGAAAAAATACCGAGAGTTGCACAAGCGCAATAAGGTATTTAAGAAAAATTTTTTGGATATGCTTTTAAAGGACACTATACAAAGCAAAACAGACCCAGCCCAAACTGGTAGGATAATGGAAAAGTTGGACAAACTAAGCCCTGAGCAACTGTTAAAGATGTATGATGACAACCCAAACTTAAAATATATAGTTGAGCATTATCATCTATACACCGCTGAGGAACATGACGCAACGCTTGACGAGGCTGGCAAGATGTTATTAGAGGACGAACTTGATATTATTGAGGCCACTATTGATAGCCTAATTACAAAATACGCAACACTATAAATGAGCAAATAATTTATTCAAAAGACCATGAGGAAATTCACCGCTGATTTTGAAACCACGACAGACCCTAATGACTGTCGTGTATGGGCATATGCCTTGAGTGAGATAGGCAACCCTAACAATTTTATATATGGCAATTCTATTGATGACTTTTTTAAATTCTGTTCAGGCAAGGACAATTTAAAGTTGTGGTTTCACAACCTTAGGTTTGATGGTGAATTTATTATTTGGTGGCTTTTAGACCATGACTTTGAATTTATTGAGGACAAAGATGACAGGCGCTCAAAGACCTTTACGACCCTAATTAGCGACATGGGGCAATGGTACAAAATAGAGGTCTTTTTTGAGGTTAAGGGCAAAAAGGTCAATAAGGTTGAGTTTTTTGACAGCCTTAAACTGATTAACAAATCTGTTGAGCAAATTGCGGTTGATTTTGGTTTGCCAATGAGCAAATTAACCATCGATTACAAAGAGTTTAGGGCGGTAGGGCATGAATTAACAGCCCATGAGATTGAATATATTAAGGCTGATGTGCAAATTATGAGTATGGCCTTAGATTTTTTATTCACACATGGCATGACAAAAATGACTATTGCTGGTAATGCCTTAGCCGATTTTAAACAAAGGTGTTCAAATTTTCGCCAATATTTTCCAGTTTTACCTAAGGAAATGGACACTTTTGTTAGAAAGTCATATAAGGGCGGCTTTACTTGGCTTTCACCCTTATATACTGAAAAAGAGTGTGGCAAGGGTGTTGTATTTGACGTTAACTCAATGCACCCAAGTCAGATGAAATATAAGCCAATGCCAATTGGCATGGGTGTTTGGTTTGATGGCGAGTACATCGAGGACAAATTATATCCTTTGTATATTGTCAGTTTCTCATGCTCTTTTAAATTGAAACATGGCAAAATACCCTCTATTCAGTTGAAACACACAATGGGTTATTTGCCTAACCAATATATTGAAGATACCAAAGGCGAAATTGTAACCCTAACCCTCACAACCCCTGATTTTGAACTGTTTGTTGAAAATTACGATATTTACGATGTTGAGTATCATGGCGGCTTTAAATTTAAATCTTGTACAGGCCTGTTTACCAATTATGTTGACTACTGGACTGAACAGAAAATTAAAAGTAAGCGTGAAGGAAACAAAAGCATGACGGCGCTGAGTAAACTCATGCTTAATAGTTTATATGGCCGTTTTGGCCTTAATGGCGCTGGCGCTAAGAAACGGCCTTATTTGGGTGATGACAGGGCATTACACCAAGCAAGGTTAGAGGCTGACGAACGTGAAACGGTTTATTGTCCAGTTGCCTCATTTATTACCGCTTATAGTCGTAAACTGATTATTGAAACCGCCGAGGCCATGAGGCAATACACCCTAAGCAAATACGGTTTTGATGGCATGATTTATACAGATACCGACAGTTGTCATGTTTGCGGCATTGATGAAAATGATTTTGAGGAACTTGGTAAACTCATTGAAATTGATGATTTTAAGTTAGGCGCTTGGAAACCTGAAAGCGTTTTTGTAAGGGGCAAATACCTCAGGCAAAAATGTTATATGGAACAATGGCCAGACGGCTCTGTTAATGTAACTGTTGCTGGTTTGCCTAAGAAACTCAGCCACTTGGTTAATTTTGATAATTTTAAAATTGGTTTCACTACCGCTGATTTTACAGATGATGAGATAGGTGAAAAAGGGCGCAAATTTACCTATTTGCATGTTGAGGGCGGTGTTATTTTGGCTGATACTGAGTTTACTATAAAATAATATTAGAAAACTGTTGACAAATTTTGTCAAGTGTGCTACAATATTGACAACAAGCAAAAGACCAATGCTTGATAAACGAAAGGAATAATAAAATGATTTACATCGTACAAAGTGAATTAAGAATTGACGGTAGATTAATAGATGTGTTTACACACTCATTTGCTTATGACACCGAGGAAAAGGCAAAAGAATTTATCGATGGCCGAATTAAAGATATGGTAAAGTTTGAGGACTACACCAAAGTTAATGACACTACTATCGAGCGTGTTGATTTTGCTGGTAGCCAAACAACTCATGAATATATTATTGAAAGTTTAGTTAAAGATTTTTAGAAAGGTGGGCAAGGTTAAAAGCCTTGCCCTTTTGTGATTATGAAAAAGACAATTATAGACCCAAACCCTACTAGCGCCCAAGATATGTTAGAGGTTATTTATTATTGCAAAGGCTTTATTGACTTTGCCTCGTCAAGCCCATTTGTTGATGGCATACCTGAGGAAAGCAAAGACAGTTTTGAAAAGGCTCTAGATGGTTGCTTTTCAATTGGCATGGCCATTTTAGACGGCTCATTAAGTGGCAAAGATAAGAAACATACAAGCGTTGATGTTAAAACAATGATTGGTATTTATTATTACGCTTATCAATACATTGATATTTTGCAAAATGAAATGCCTGAGGAATTAACAAAGGACATTTTGCATAATAACGCTGATGATATAAAAGAGAAAGTGAGGCAAAAACTATTAGAGATGAATGAAACCCTATATAAAAGCGGTGATATACCTTATGAGGCTTTTGAAAAGATGAAAAACATGATGGAAAGTAGGAAACATGACACCAAATAACCTAAGGGCTGAAATGGCCAAATTTAATATCACTTTAACAAAGTTGGCTGAGGTTACTGGCCTATCAAGGCAAGGACTATATTCAAAAATTGAGGGTAAAAAGGACTGGAAATTAACAGAGATGGTGAAAATTTACCAGTTTATTAACACCTTTGAAAACATTGATTTTGATTTATTATTTACTGATTACATCGAAAGGGCATTAAATGCGTAAAAATATTAATATTGATGAACTAAAGGCCAACACCAAAGAGGAACTTAAACAATTTGAAAAAGACAATGGCCACTTGCTTGAGGGCTTTACTCAAAAAGAACGCATTTTAATTTTGTTTTATTTGGTTGCTGAGCGTGGTAGGGATATTGAAAGAAACAGGAAAACAATCAATTTACTCTTTTGGCTGGTGGTCTTTGTAAATATTGAGTTACTACTTGTAAGTATATTTGGGCGCTAGTATGGGTAACAATAGTGAGCGTAATAAATTAATAAAAGAGTTAGAGTGGAACGGTTTTGTCTATACAAAAGGGTGGTCATAGTCAGTTTGTACACCCAATAACTCATAATAAAATTACAGTACCCTTTAACATCAAAAAGAATATTGAGTTAAGTGTAAGGCGAAATATTAAAAAGAATAATGAGGCTTTAGGAAATGAATAAAAAATTTGTTCAATTACAAGACCAAGTTGACGAATTAAGAGGCGAGTTAAATGAATTAAAGAGGCGCTTTATCGAACTATATGAAAATTTTGATAGTAGAGTTGACGCTAATATTAAAAATAAAATCTATTTTCAGACTGTTGAAAACCTTAATAATTATAAAAAAGGTAAAGAGTTAGAAAAGCCATTAAATAAGATTAAGGAAATTTTAAAATGACAGAAAAGGTTACTTTGCCGCTTGATGATTTAGTTTGTGATGGTTGCGGCCAAGATATTGTAAGGGGTGAGGTGTATATAGAAACTAAATTTGGTGATATATATTGTGATGAGGACGAACTTTTAGAGGATTTAGAGTTACAAGAATACTTTACTTGGAAACAGAAAGATTAATAGTAAAATGATAGTTTATACTTTAGGCGACATTCTCGAATTTGTTATATTTGGCATTTTAATTATTGTCGGTATCATTTTATTTATTTATCTTGGTATAACTGACTTAATTGCGTATATAAAATTTAAACATAAAGTAAAGAAAGGCAAAAATGACAATTGACGACATAGATAAAAATAGTCTAGTTTTAAAAGTTGCTTATGATGGGTATGAGGCTGGTGAGGCTTGCTTTATAAGCCAAAAGGGCAATATATGCCTAACAAATCATGATGGCAAAATTCTATTTACTAAAGAACAATTAGACCGCAATGTTGATTTACTAGACATTTTCTTTTATACCCATGTTAAAAACCCATTTAACACAAGTGAAAAAGCCTATTTAAAACCATTGCTTGATAATTACCATTTTCCTTTAACCGCTAAATTTAGCATTGAGGAAAGTTCAGTTTTCTTTGATGTAAGTTTTAAATATATAAACATCACCGATAAAAGTGGCCGCTTGCTCTTAAAAATGTTTATTAATAACCATGAATTATTTAAAGATAGATTTAATTATGAACACACAATTGCTGAATTAGGCAATTTGTTATATTAATAAAAGTGTAGTGTTTTATCTCGCATTTATCACACTACTTATCGTTCAGCCCTCTTATTTGGTCTTTTGCAAGAGGGCTATTTTGTGCTATTATAATTAGGTCTGTTTTTTCGTTTACAGATAGGTTTTTAATTTTGTTTCAGCCTCTAAACAAACAAAGTAAATAAAAGATACCCAATGCGAGAGGGTATTTTTTATGATATAATACAGATAGGTTTTTTGTAGGACATTAAACCTTTTGCATGGTTGCCCACCCATCATGCAAATTGCCGCCTCACCCTGTTAGGCGGTTTTTTGATACAATAAAATTATGAAAAAACGAACTAAGACCACCAAACTAAATATTAAATATCTAATTGCTGGGCTTATTAGCCTTGCCACGCTTGGTGGCGGCCTTTTTACAGGCTCAAAAATCTTTTCTAAGACAGATATAAAGACCGAAACGCAAATTGAATTTTCAGATTATAAGATTGAACTATCAGCCCAAACCGTTGAAACCCTAATTGAAACCGAGGACGGTCAAATTGAAACTATCCAAGCCCCAACGGTTGAGGCCATTGATGGTGGCAATATTAATTGCGAAAATGAGGGCGGTGAGTGTGGTATGGGCAAATTTATTTATGCCCCAACTGGCTCGCCATATGAGTTTAAAGATTATACGCTTGGCAAATGCTGGGATACAGACGATTTTCCGAGCGGCGCAAAGGCGCAATGCTGGGACTTAGGTGATTTATTTTGGCAAAATTACGCTGGGCGCAACCTCAGTACATGCGGAACTGGCGGCGCTAGTGGCGCATGGAACTGTAAAGAGTACAACGCTGGCAATGAGTTTGATTTAATTTATAACGCTCAAGATTTACAAGTTGGCGACTGGGTTATTTTTCACAATGGCCGCTGGGGACATGTTGGCATGGCCTTAGGTGGTTACAATAATGGATATGTAGCGCTTTTGGGGCAAAATCAGGGCGGCGCAACATGCCCTGAGGGTGGCCAAGCCACGAATATTATTAATATATCTTTGGCTGACTTTAGCGGCGCATTTAGGCCAAAGAGTTATGAAAAGCCAAGCCCTGAGCCTCAGCCACTACCTATTAGCGGTTGCGATATTTGGAATGTACAAGAGGGCGACACAATGAGTGGTATTATGCTGAGTTGTGAAAATACCGTTGTATATGGTGAGGCAATGGATAATTACGCTAAATCTTGGTACTCACTTATTTACAAGCCAAACCAATCTGTTTATGACGGTTGGCACTCTGAAACTGGTGTAGGGCTTTACGCTGGTGATGATATAGAACATCGAACAAAATAGTTATTCAATTATGATAGCCAATGAAACTTTAGTAGCAAATGACGGTTATGAGGTGTGCCTTTTTCCTCTAGATGTTTTGTATATGACGCAAGACGAGGGCGGCGATTATTCGCACGAAGGTACTTATAATATTGACCTTGTAGGTACAACAGTTAATGCCCCACTTTATGCCCCTGTAACAATGATGGTGGTGGGTACATCATTATCATATGAGGGCGGCAACAATGTTAAGTTTCAAAGCGTTAATAAGGTACACCTTGCTAATGGCAACTTAGACTATTTAACCATTGAGTTTTCTCACGATAATAACCCACCTGTTACGACTATCGGCCAAGTAGTTGCTCAAGGGCAACTCTGTTACCATACTGGCACATATGGATATGTTACAGGCGACCATGTACACACTTGCGCTGGCGAGGGTACTTATCAAGGTATTACACAAAGGCCGCCTCATGGCTGGTGGGACTTAACCAACCGCATACATTACTGGGACGCATGCTATATTAATGACACAAGGGTTATTAATGGTTACGGCCATCATTGGAAAATTTGGGACGAGCCGCCAGCACCGACAAGGGTGGTAAAGGATAAGTTTCCGTTTATCATTGCTAAGCACCATTGGTGGCGAACAAAAAAGTTATACAGATAATAAAATAATTATTCTTTTTGAATAAATGTTTTATTATATAAGTATGAACGATAAAGAATTTTTGGACATCACAACATCAATTGAGGAAAAACTGGGCGACAACTCGGCAATTATTGCTGACGACTTAGGGCGAGCAATTACTGGTTTTGAGGCCATGAAAAAAGACATCAAGGACAAGGCCGCTGAAATTGAGAGGTTGAAAAAGGACAAAGAAAAGTTGGTATTGGCCAACGGCAATTTATTAAAGCAAATTCCTGTTACGAGTGATGACGACTTTGAACAGGATAGTGATGAAAGCAAACCGTCATATGAAAATTATAATTTTAAAAATGCTTTTGATGAGAAAGGCAATTTTAAAATTAAATAAACTTAATAAAAGAAAGGACACACAATGCCAAGTCTAGGTCTTGTAGAAAGCCTAAATGCTATTCGTGAGATGAGTATTCACGATGGCAAAGCATATCATGAGTATGTGCCGATTATCACCGACACTACTGACATTGGCGCATTGGCTCAGCCAATTCTTAATTACGTCAATGTTCGCAACGACTTTATGAGCATGCTCATTAATAAGATTGTTGCAACTAAATTTGAGGTTAAATATTTTAAAAACCCTCTACAAATTCTTGAGGGTGATGAGTTGCCTCTTGGGTATGCCACAGAGGACGTGTATATTAATCCAGCCAAAGGCCGCCGCATGAATGTTGACGACTTTGCGGGTCTTTTGCAAAAGTACGAGGCTGATGTTAAAGTACAGTACTTTAATATCAACATGGACTTGCAATATCCTGTAACGGTTTCTTACACCCAGTTGAAAAAGGCCTTTACCTCTTGGGATAGCCTTGAACGCTTTATTGATGGCCTCTCGATGAGCCTTTACAACGGCGCTTATATTGATGAGTACCGCTTTACTAAAAACCTTGTTGGCGGCGCATACTTGAAAAATCAGGTTCAGTATGAGGTTGTCAGCGCAATTTCGTCTGAGGCAACCGCTAAGGCATTTGTTACCAAGGCTCGTGAACTCTATCTAAACATGCAAGCACCAAGCACCAAGTATAACGCTTGGGCAAAGGTTGGCGGCGAGGGCAAGCCTGTTACAACTTGGTCTTTGCCTGATGATATTGTCTTTGTTATTCGCAATGACATCATGAGTTATCTTGATGTTAATGTTATGGCAAGCGCCTTTAACATCAATAAGTCTGACCTACTTGGCCGCATTATTACCGTTGATAACTTTAGCGCCTTTGATGATGACGGTGTTGAAATCTTTGACGGTTCAGGTATTATCGGCTTTATCGGGGACAAATCTTGGTTCCGTATCCAGCGCCAAGATATGTTTGTTGAGGAGTTCCGTAACCCTAACAACCGTACATATCAGATGTATTTGAACCTTATCAAGCAATACCAGTACAGCCTATTTGCAAATGGTGTTGTACTCTGTACGAGCGCACCAACGGTTGACGCAACCGCTGTTGAGGCCAAGCCTGATACTATCAGCGTTGCTGAGGGCAAAACGGCAACTTCTAATATCACGTTAACCCCATTCACCAGCACCGCAACCATCACCGCAAGTTCAAGCGCTGAGGGTAAAGCAACTGTTGCTGTATCTCAGGACGGTAAGACCCTTACCATTACTGGTGTTGACGCTGGTAACGCAACCATTACTGTAACGGCTACTAACTCAGATACAACTACTGTAACTGATACCATTGCTGTTACTGTTACTGAATAAAAGTAACAAATAGGGTAGGGGCAAAAATAAAATTGCCCCTATCTTTTGAGAAAGGTTTTTAAATGAGTTCAATTGCACCAAATACAGAAATTATTTTAATTAAAGCGCCTATTGAAAGTGATAATTTAAATCATCTTAATTTTGCTAACAGGCAAGCCCAATTAAACTATTTTCAAAGCCTTCCTCACCTAACATATGAAAAATACACTTATGTTAGGCAAAACAGTAGCGTTACTATATCTGGCGACGCTGACACGATTATGCGCTATAACTACATGATGTATAAAAATACCTCATATGGTAACAAATGGATTTTTGCGTTTATTACCAATGTTACTTATCAGGGCAATGATGTTTGCACCGTTCAATTTAGGACAGATGTGTTTAACACTTGGTATTTTGACATCACTTTTAAATATTGTTATATCGAGCGTGAACACACCAACAATGACGCAATTGGCGCTAACACCTTGAATGAGGAAATTGGCGAAAGTGAATTTGTATGCAACGCTGGTACTGAAATACCTATCGTTGACAGGCAAGATTATTATATTGCTATTCAATGCTCAGACGCACCAGCAACCATTAAGAATTATTTACGGGGTACACAAAGAGTTTATGGCGGTGTCAGGTCTGGCGCTTGGATTTTTCTACTTGAGGCCGTTGGCGCTGGTACAAATACCAATTTTGATAACCTCATTAAATGGTTTGACGCTGAGAATAAGACAAACGCAATTATTGCCATGTATGTATGCCCAAAGGCTTTTGCACCAAATGCGGTAGTGGCCAGCCTAAGTGATGGTTCAAACGGCGCTGATATTTACGCATTGCCAACCTCTTTGACCGCATACACTACTGATAGCCGCACTATATCAATTAACACCACTTTGGACGGTTACACCCCACGCAATAACCGCTTATTCTGTTATCCATTTAACTATATTAAGTTGAGCAACCACGCTGGAAACGATACTGTTTTAAGGTGGGAGGAATTTAAAACCACCAACCATGACGCTACTTTTATAACCCACGCTATACCAAATCAGGGCATTGATAGCCGCATTATACCTAAGTACTACAAATACAACTCAGAGAATATCCACGCATTTTATGATTATGGCCTAACAGGCGGCAAAATGCCTCTTATATCTTGGCAAAGTGATTATTACCTAAACTGGCAAGCAACCAACGGTGTGAACATTGCCGACAATACAGTTAGATATGTTCAGGATACCGCTAAAAATAATGTTGGTAGTGATTTAGGCGCTTTTGATTATGACAAAACAACCGACCCAAATTATATGACTGGTAAAGCCTTAGGACTTGCCCAAACTGGTATGGCCATTGCCTCAAGCGCTGGTCAATTTGTTAAGTCAATTATGAGCGACATTAGCGGCGCTGGTTATAAGGCATATATGACCCCTGACACTATCAAGGGTTGCGCAAATATTGGCGACCTAAACTTTGCTGACACAATGGCAACCTTTAGTGTGCAAAAGATGAGCATTAAAGCCGAGATGGCGAGAATTGTTGATGACTACTTTGATAGGTTTGGTTATAAGTGTCTAAGAGATAAAATGCCTAATATCAATGGCCGCCGCAACTGGAATTATGTAAAAACTAAGGTATGCAACATTGAGGGCGATATACCTCAGGTTGATATGCAAGAATTGAAAAATATATTTAATAACGGTGTAACTATTTGGCATAACCCTCAAACCTTTTTAGACTACACGCAAAATAACGCTATAATTTAAATAGAAAGGACACAATGAAAGGGCGCAACAAATTTGCCAAATTAAGGACAAACCTAGATGACAATTTAATTGTTAATGACTTAACATTTATTGATTATCTAAACCGTTTTAAACAAATTGCCATGAGCCGTTTTGTTTGGGAAAACTTGCCAAGCGGAATGGACGCAAGGTTTATTGAGCAAACTCTATATTATGACGGTAAAGCGTCATTTTTGTACGATAAAGAGAGAGGCTTTATTAACCTGAGGGCTAGTAGTAGCGGCAACCTCAATATTTATGGTTTGCCGACTAAACTTAACTGTTTCTCGTATGAATTTTCACGCATGCGCAATGTATATTTTGGCGGTGAGGGGTCTGAAAAGGGACGAGATGAGCAAGGTTGTATTTTGGTCTTGAATAACTGGGACGCTGTACCAACCGCCGACACTATTGAATTATACGCTTATCGACTTTATGAGGCTCAGCGCTCTTGCGATACGAATATTAAGCAACAAAAATACCCTGTATTGATTGTTACTGATGAAAACCAGCGTTTGACCATGCAAAACCTCTATAAAAAGGTTGAGGCAAATGAGCCTGTTATTTTTGGCGATAGCAAGTTAAATGACCTAAGCAAGGTTAAGACCTTTAACACCCAAGCGCCTTTTGTTGCGGATAAACTACAAGACTATATTAAAATCATTTGGAATGACTGTTTGACCTTTTTGGGTGTGTCTAACCTTAATGAGAAAAAAGAGAGGCTTATCACCACCGAGGCCAACACTAATAACGAGGTTATTAACCTAAATTTGCAAGCAAGTTTGGCCGTTAGGCAAGAGGCATGCCGCCTATTTAATGAAAAATACGGCCAAAATATTAACGTTAAGTTGCGCTCAGACTTGTATAATATTATTAAGGAACAAGAAAGCATTGTTAGAGATTATGACTTTAACGATGAGGCGACAACAGATTTAGGCGAGGGAGTATAAAATGGCAAGTTTCACGATTGAACTTAGGGCATTGGTAGAAACCTTTGGCGATGAGGTTGTCGGTTGGTTTTCCTCTTATGACCTAAATGACTATTTGAGCAAAGAACAAATTAATGCTCTAACGCAATTTGGCTTTTCTAAAGAAAAGTTGGCTAAGAAAATCATCAACCACTATTTATATCGTGAAATTGGTTTTGAAACACCAGCCTATTTTGCACAAAAAGCCCAAGTTTTTATGGCTGAAATCATGGACGAGAAAGCCCCACTTTTGTATGCCAAGACACAATTAGTTAATCCAATTTATGACACAAATATAACTGAAACTTTTGACGGCCTCAGTTCAAGCACCTCTGAGAATGTAAACACCAACGAGGGTAGTGGCCTAACGGTTAACCAAAACACACCTCAAGGCCAAATTAATAAGGAAACCATTTTAAATGGTGCTTATGCAAGTAGCACCTCAGCCAATGAGGGTGAAAGTAAAAACACCGACAAGGGCAACTCTCAGGGCAACCAAAAATATACTAAGACAATTCAGGGCAACCAAAAGAAAAGCCCTATTGAGATGATGGCCGACTATCAGAAATATACAACGGCTATTGAGAAAGATATTATTGACAGGGCTGGTTGCCTATTTATGAATGTTTACAACCAAGAGGCATTTTAATTAAAGGAAAGGAAAAAACATGATTACAAAATTAAGTTTGAACATGCCGCCAAACTCAATTTTTCAACCTGTAACATCTGATTACAGGAACAATATAACCTTTACTGAGTTTTTGCTGGGTGTACTCAAAAAACTCAATGAGGTTATTGTTGAAACAAATGCCAATAGTGAATATATCAAGGACTTTGATGAAAAATATCAAACACTTTTGGCCGAGTTTAATGAGTTAAGGGCTGAATTTGACGGCCTCAAAGATGAGATTTTAACCGATGTACAAGCCCAGTTGGACGCATTTAAACAGAGTGTTGAGGACGAAATTGGCGTTGCTGTTGCTTACCTAAAGGCTTATTCAGACGCTAATGACGCTATTTTAAATCAGCGCATTGATGAAATTGTGCTTGGTGATATTGAGGTTATTGACCCAACGACAGGCATTTTAAGCCCATTACAAGATGTTATTAACAACATTGCTGGTACTGGTAGGGACGCATTGACGGCCACCGAGTATGATGGACTTGAACTAACCGCCACCACTTATGACGGTTATGATATATCGGCTTATGATTATGATTATCATGGCAAAGCAATTTTAACGGCTTAAAAGAAAGGAAAAGAGAAAATGAGCCACACAAATAGCACTACAAACTATTCTCTACCACAATTTGTTGGTACTGATAAGCCAGCATGGCTAACTGATATTAACGGCGCATTTAGCGCAATTGACACCAACCTTAAAACCGCCTCTGACAATGCAACCACCGCTGGAACGGCGGCAACCACCGCTAACACCAACATTGGTACATTGGCGAGCCTCAGCACTACTGAAAAATCAAACCTTGTAGGCGCAATTAATGAGGTTAACACCGCCGCTAGTACCGCCAGCGGTGTAGCAAGTGGCGCTGTTGCAACGGCAAATCAGGCCAGCACCAAGGTTAACGGCCTTGAGGCTTACCTTGACTTGGTTACGTTTACGACACCAACGGCAACAGGCTCTAATGTTTCGTTTAGTAAAAATGCAATGGCTTGTGCGAGCAATTTGAATGGCACAATGGGCAAGGTTTACGGTGAATTGAGGGTTACAACCAATATTAACGGTAACTGTACTGTATCATTTCCAAGCCCACTCAGGCCAACTGAGGCTATCACTATTAATGGCGGCATTATGGGCTATTGGAACGCTGGTAATGATAACTGGGTACCAATGGGCTTAATGGGCTTTACTATTGCTGTTGATGGTACTGTTTCATTTGTCATTGAGGGTAGCGCCAACCGCCAGTATCGTATTTTCTTTATGAACTCGGTTATCTTTGCACAAAACTTTGGCGATGTGCCGACACCTGAGTAATATATAAATTGTTCAATTGCCGCCCCTCAGGCGGCTTTTTTGTGCTGAGTAGTATATTTAATGGTTTTGAGGGCATGAGGGTGTTAGAGCGTGTTCAAGTGGCTAGTGGTTATTTTAGGGACTTGATTTTTGGTCTCGAATGTTGTGTAGTTTTCCACATTTTACAAAATTTACCGAATGTATTTGAATGTTTGCTTGTGTCTTTAAAAGTAGATTGACATGACGATAGGTTTGATGTTGTAATATTTTATTATTCAATATAGTTTACACTTTGT
>JAZRZR010000079.1:0-1624 GCA_045601525.1 Acutalibacteraceae bacterium | reverse complement strand
ATGTCAATAGAAGCAACACCTACACCATCAGCACCTGTGTCACCCTTGTCACCTTTATCACCCTTGATATTACCAAGGTTAATAATTGTATCATCAGAAAGGGTTATTACAAGTTTATCTTCGATAATTTCAACCTTTGAAATTCCCGTACCGGCATCTCCTTTAATACCTTGGTCACCCTTATCTCCTTTGTCGCCTTTGGCACCCGTTTCACCTTTGATACCTTGGTCGCCTTTATCTCCCTTTTCACCTTGAATACCTTGCTGGCCTTGGGCTCCTGTTGCACCGGTTTCTCCTTTATCACCCTTTTCGCCTTGAATACCTTGGATACCTTGTGGACCAATGATTTTGCCGAGGTTAATAATATTATCACTATCAGTCAATTTGATTTCAAGCTCACCATTGGTATTTATGTTAATGCTTTCAACACCTACACCTTGGTCTCCCTTGTCACCTTTATCACCTTTTTGGCCTTGGGCTCCTGTTGCACCGGTAGCACCCGCTGCACCAGTGTCGCCTTTGTCACCCTTGGCTCCAATCACATTGCCAAGGTTAATATCATCGCCGTTTGTATATACAATTACAAGTTCACCGTGTTCGTTAATTGTCGCAGAAGCAATACCGTTGCCAGTAGCACCTGTCTCACCCTGAACACCTTGGTCACCCTTATCGCCTTTGTCACCCTTTTCACCTTGGGCACCTGTCGCACCGGTAGCACCTGTTGCACCAGTATCTCCCTTATCACCCTTTTCTCCTTTAATATTACCAAGGTCAAGAGTTGTTCCGGTAGTAAGGGTTATTTTTAGGTTTCCATTTTCTATAATAATGGTCTCAATACCCGTACCATCATTTCCTGCGGCTCCTGTCGCACCGGTATCACCTTTATCTCCCTTATCTCCTTTTTCACCTTGGATACCCTGAATGCCTTGGAGACCTTGGTCGCCCTTATCCCCTTTATCGCCCTTTTCACCTTGGATTCCTTGAATGCCTTGTTCACCCTTGGCACCGGTATCTCCCTTATCACCTTTATCGCCCTTTTCTCCCTTGGCTCCAACTACGACACCAAGGTTAGATACAGTGCTATCTGAAAGAGTTATTACAAGCTCGCCTTTATTGTTAATTTCGGTTTTGGTTACGCTTACTCCATCTCGACCTGTGTCACCTTTATCGCCTTTTTCTCCCTTATCGCCCTGCACACCTTGTATACCTTGAGCGCCGGTTTCGCCTTTATCTCCCTTTTCACCTTGAATACCTTGCTGGCCTTGGGCTCCTGTGGCACCCGTTGCGCCTGTGTCGCCTTTTTCACCTTTGGCTCCGATTACATTGCCAAGCTCGGCTCGCTGATTGTTGGAGAAGAAAATTACTAAGTTACCATTTGAGTTAATCTCGGCACCGATTACACTAATACCATCTTGGCCTGCGGCACCTGTCGCACCGGTATCACCTTTATCTCCCTTATCACCTTTATCTCCCTTATCGCCTTTTTCACCTTGGATACCTTGAATGCCTTGTTCACCCTTGGCACCGGTATCTCCCTTATCACCTTTATCGCCCTTTTCTCCCTTGGCTCCAACTACGACACCAAGGTTAGATACAGTGCTATCTGAAAGAGTTATTACAAGCT
>JAZRZR010000078.1:0-5028 GCA_045601525.1 Acutalibacteraceae bacterium | reverse complement strand
GCCAAGCGGTCTTAGGAAGACAACATCATTTTTCAACTCCTTGGCCCACAGAACGACATGGCTACGATCCGACTTGATTTAGAAAACGCTCAAACAAAAGGTTGTATTTCAACGGGTCAACACCCGTAATACCAACACAATACGCCGCAATACTTGCAGCGCCGCTTCCTCTGCCCGGACCTACGGGTATGCCGTTTTGTTTGGCATAATTCACAAAGTCCTGAACAATTAAATAATAGTCAACATACCCCATCTTGTGTATAACATCAAGTTCGTATTCAAGGCGGTCGATAGCCTCTTTGGAGGGGGAACTGCCATAATTTTTATAAAGTCCGTCATAACATTTTTTTCGAAAATATTCAAAATGGTCGGCATTTCCTATATCAAAGACGGGTAGCTTGATTTTGCCAAATTCAAAATCAAAATTGCACATTTCGGCAATTTTCTCGGTATTGGTTATAGCCTCGGGGCAAGATGGGAATAGGGAAGCCATCTCGGCCTCGCTTTTAAGATAAAATTCGTTTGTAGGAAATTCAAGAGAGCCCTCTTCACCAACCTTTTTGCCCGTTTGTATACAAAGTAAAACGCCGTGAGCCTCATAGTCTTCGGCCTTGGTATAATGCACATCATTGGTGGCAACTAAAGAAATATCGGTTTCTTCCGATAACCTTAAAAGTTGCTTGTTAACAATTTTTTGTTCGGCTATGCCGTGGTCCTGCATTTCAAGATAATAATTGTCCTTGCCGAAAACATTTTTATACCAAAGGGCAGTAGTTTTTGCCCCCTCATAGTCATTTTTCATAAGAAGTTTGGGGATTTCTCCCGCAAGACAAGCCGAAAGCGCAATAAGACCTTCGCTATATTTTTTTAATATATCTCGGTCAATTCTCGGCTTGTTGTAAAAGCCCTCGGTAAATCCCAAAGACACAAGTTTAATGAGGTTTTGATAACCGGTTTCGTTCTTGCAAAGCAACACTAAATGAGAATATTCACTGTCAAAGAATTTTTCCTTGTCAAATCGGCTTCTCGCCGCAACATAAACCTCGCAGCCTATAATTGGTTTTATACCTGCCGCACGGGCTTTTTTGTAAAAATCAACGGCGCCGTACATAACGCCATGGTCGGTTATTGCGATAGAGGTTTGTCCAAGCTCTTTGGCCGCAGCAATAACCTGCTCGACACGGCAACAACCGTCAAGCAAGCTATACTCGGTATGAAGATGCAAATGAACAAAGGACATAAAGCTACCTCTTTTCTTTAAGTTCCTCTACGATGTCTATTATTTTTTTGAGCCTGTGATTAAGTCCCGAACGGGTAATGGAAACGCTCGAAAGTCGGCTAAGTTCGGTGAGAGATGCTTCAGGATTTGCCATACGCAAAAGAGCAATTTCCTTAAGGTCATCAGGTAAAATTTCAAACTTTTCGTTATCAATTAAGTATTTTATGGCATTTCTTTGAATAATCGACGCTTCGATAACTCTTGAAGTGTTGGAAAGTTCGGCGTTATTACGACGATTGATATCGTTGCGCAATTCTTTAATCATTTTAACATCAATAAGTTCAAGGGTTGTGGCAAAAGCACCCATTGCAGTTACAAGGTCTTGAGTGGTTTCACTCTTTTTGGTGTAAAGTAAATCGGCACCCTGCCTTGTTGATTTGTTAAGTATTATTCCGCGCTCAATAAGTATATTGTATAGATATTCGGTGTTTTCGGTGTTCTTTATGCGGAATTCCGCCCTGTGTTCAACTTCGGGGTTTTGTATTTGACCACAAACCAAAAATGCACCACGGATAAATGCATCTCGGCAACAGTCTTTCTTAAGGGTGGTGTCGGCAAAAAAGTTGTTGGTGAAATAATCAATTATAGTTTTCCTATCCTCAAGTGAGGGGACAAAAGCCTTATACATTGGTCTTTTTCCCTCGGAGGAGGAATATTGTGCTTTAATTGAAAAGCATTTTTTTAGCAGGTAACCGAAATTTGAGGCAACCTCTTTTGTATCGGAAAGGATAGAGATTTTATTTTGCGAAAAGGATTGTCCGAACATCATCATGCCGCACAGTTCGGCAAAGCGACAACATTCAGACAGCTTTAAGTTGCTTAATTCAGCTTTTAATTCAGATGAAAAGGACATAATTATTCCTCTCCTATATAAATTACCTCTTTTTCAAGTAAAACACCGTGCTCTTTAAGCACTGTTTCCTGTATAAAGGAAATAAGCTCTTTAATATCATTGGCGGTAGCATTATCATAATTGATTACAAAGCCCGCGTGCTTTTCACTAACCATAGCACCGCCGATGCGTTTTCCTTTAAGACCGCACGATTCGATAAGCGCACCCGCAAAATATCCCTTGGGGCGCTTAAAGGTACTGCCCGCACTTGGGAATTCGAGAGGCTGTTTTTCCTTGCGTCGTGAAAAAAGTTCAACCATTTTTGCCTTTATATCGGCTTTGTTGGCTTGATTTAATCTAAAGCGTGCCCAAAGCAAAATTCCGCCATCGGTTTTAAGCAAACTTGTGCGATAACCAAGTTTTAACTCCTCTGCGCTTAAAATATGGGTGTCGCCATTAGAGTTCATAATGGCACAGTCATAAAGAACATCCTTGATTTCGCCACCGTAGGCTCCGGCATTCATTACTACTGCCCCTCCAACACTACCGGGGATACCAAAAGCAAATTCAAGACCCGAAAGGCTATTTTCAAGAGCAAAATTGCAAAGAGCAGTTAAGGGTGTGCCGCCATCGGCTTTGATGAGTTCCCCGTCATACGATAAAGTATTCATAGCAGCGAGAGAGATAACTACGCCACGAATTCCTTTATCGGACACAAGAACATTCGAACCGTTGCCGAGTAGGGTTATCGGTACTTCGTTTTTGTTGCAAAAGATTAAAAGTGCACTTAAATCATCGGCGTTTTTTGCAACAATAAAGATGTCGGCTTTTCCACCCGTTTTGAACGAGGTGTGACGGCCGATAGGCTCGTTTTCGGTAAAATCTATATTTGATTGTTCAAGAAAATGTTTTATAGAAACGCAGTCCATAAAAATCTCCAATCATTTTTTATATAAATCGCAAAGGAAAGCAGCACCTATAATACCTGCATCATTTCCAAGTTTTGCGGTTGTGATAATGGTGTTTTCTTTATAGGTACGGGTGTAACCGCATTTGTTAAAATATTCACGTATGGGCAGAATCAGTGTGTCGCCCTCTTTTGAGATGCCGCCGCCAATACAAAGAACATCGGGTTGAAACACATTAACAACATCACAAACACCAATTGCAACATATTCAATGTATTGTTCAACAACCTCTTTTGCATATTTGTCACCCTTGCGCATAGCATCAAAGGAGGTGCGGCCGTTAACGGCTTCAATATCGGGAGAGATTTCCCACATAATGCTATCCTTATGTTCGAGCATTTTTTCTTTTGTTTGACGTATAAGTGCCGTAGCCGAGGCATAAGTTTCCCAACAGCCCTTTCGACCGCAGTTACAGGGAATACCATCAAAGCAAATAACCGTGTGGCCGATTTCGGTGCCCGTGTGGTTAATGCCGGCAAAAATCTTTTTATCGATTATCACACCACTGCCAACACCTGTGCCCAAAGTAATAGCCACAAGACTGTTCTTGCCAATACCAACACCGGCTATAAATTCACCATAAGCGGCGGCGTTGGCATCGTTTTCTATATAAAAATCAAAGCCCGTGCGTTCTTTTAAGATTGAACAAAGTGGGAGACGGTTAAAGCCCAAATTTTCCGACCACACAACAATGCCGTTTTCGCTATCAATCGAGCCGGGTGAGCCTATACCCACCGACACAATATCTTTTTGGGATATATTTGTGCTTTTAATGGCTTCTTCAACGGCTAATACAATGTTATCAACAATAGCATCGGCACCGTTTGAACGCTCGGTTTTAACATTTGAACGCCCGATTATTTTGAAATTATCATCCACAACACCAACAGCAATATTGGTGCCGCCTAAATCAACGTCTAAATGATACATTAAAACACCTCAATATTTTTTTCGGATGTAACCGCATCTCCCATACCAAGCTTGTTAAGAAGGTCCTCAGCGGCATTATAGCCAAGTTTTTTCTGACGGTTATTCATTGCTGCAACCTCTATAATAACCGCTAAGTTACGGCCGGGCTTTACAGGGATAGTGAGTGAAGAAACATCGAGACCTAAAATGTTAGTTGTTTGATTTTCAATACCCATACGGTCATATACTTTATTAGTATCCCAAGGTTCAATATTTACTACAAGGTCTATTTTTTCGGTAAGTTTTACCGAGCCTGCACCGAAAATACGGCTTGCATTTATAATACCAATTCCGCGAAGCTCAATGAAATGTCGAATATTATCGGGAGCAGAGCCCACCAAGGATTTACTTGATACACGGCGGATTTCAACAGCATCGTCAGCAATAAGACGGTGACCGCGCTTTACAAGCTCAATGGCGGTTTCGCTTTTACCAACACCGCTTTCGCCAAGTAACAATATACCCTCACCGTAAACCTCAACCAAAACGCCGTGGCGGGTAATACGAGGTGCTAATTGAACATTTAAGAAAGAAATAAGGGTGGAGGTGAACTCTGAAGTGGAAACTGCGGTGCGCAAAAGCGGCACGCCATATTTTTCAGCAAAGGGTGCAAATTTATCAGCAATTTCAAGACCTCTTGTAACCACAACGGCTGCAGGGGTTGAAGAAAAAAGCTTATCTATAATTTGTTCCTCGTTTTCGGCGGCTTCTAAATAAGCACACTCACTCTTGCCAATGATTTGAATGCGTGTATTATCAAAAAACTCATAAAAACCAACCAGCTGTAAACCGGGGCGGTTTACCTCGGTGGTACCAATCATAATATTTTCCGCGTCCTCGGGCAAATAAATTGTCTCAAGAGAATGCTCCTTGATAATTTTAGCAAGTGAAACGGTAAAGTTTTGTTTCAAAAACATCAGCCTCTTTCTAAAAGTTATATATTCTATTATACTATATTAACACAACATTTCAAAGAATTT
>JAZRZR010000077.1:0-4174 GCA_045601525.1 Acutalibacteraceae bacterium | reverse complement strand
ATTTATAGTATTTTTTTTGTTATGCCTTTCAAAAAGAAAAAATTTTTACAAAAATATCCCAAGAATTATTCTTGGGATATTTTTATATGTTATTTTTAGATAAATACTCCTCAGCAAAATGCACAGCAACCGCACCATCAGCCACTGCAGTTACAACCTGTCGCAACGCTTTTGTTCTAACATCACCAACAGCAAAAACACCCTCGATGTTGGTTTTCGTGGTTTCATCGGCAACAATATAACCATTTTCATCAATGTTGATTGAGTTGCTCAAAAAGTCGGTAGCCGGTTTTCTGCCTATACTTACAAAAACACCATCACAGTTAATAAGGGTTTCGGTATTATCTAAAAGATTTTTAACCAATACGCCATTAGCCCTATTCTCCCCTACAATATCAACGACTTGGCTATTCCAAACAAACTCGATATTATTTAGAGAAAAAAGTGCCTTTTGATAAATTTGAGTTGCTCGCAATTCTTCCCTTCTATGAACGAGATATACTTTTTTAACAAGTCTCGACAAGTATATAGCATCCGCAACTGCGGAATTTCCGCCGCCTACCACAACAACTGTTTTATCCTTATAAAAACGACCATCACAATGCGCACAATAATGGACACCTTTACCAATAAAGCGTTGCTCGTTAGAAACACCTAATTCGCGAGGATTTGCTCCCATCGCCAAAACAACGCTGCTTGATAAAATTTCACCGCTTGTTGTAATGAGTTTTTTGTTTGTGCCCGAAAAATCACAGGACAACACCTCGCAATACTCGGTTTTAGCGCCGAAACGCTCGGCCCCTTGTTGCATTTTCATACCGAGAGTAAAACCGTCAATTCCCTCTTCAAAACCCGGATAGTTGTCAATATCCCCGGTCAAAGTCATTTGTCCGCCGGGCGAAAGGCGTTCAATTACAAGTGTTTCAAATCCAGCACGAGCGGCATATAATGCAGTTGTATAACCTGCGGGGCCACCGCCAACAATAACTATATCATATACTTTTTCCATAATAACACCCAATTGACATATAAACCCAACAATAGTATAATATACCTTGTGGTTTAATCTTCGAGCATGGCTAAAATCATTTGTTTTGGTCTTGCACCTGAAGACTGATTAACTACTTGGCCCTGCTTCATAACAACAAGTGTTGGTATGCTTGAAACATCAAACATTGCAGCAAGCTCAGGCTCCTCATCTACATTGATTTTACCGATGAAAAACTGAGGGTTTTCTTCAGCAATCTCATCAACTATTGGAGATACCATACGGCAAGGGCCGCACCAATCTGCGTAAAAATCGAGCAAAACCGTTTTTTCGCTATTTTTAATTTGTTCAAAATTTTCTTTTGTTATATTTATAACTGCCATTTTTATCATCCTTTCTTTATAAATTTATTATACACTTATTTCTTATATAATTCCACTATTTTTTTAGAGGTGTTCAAATGTCAACAAAAATCAAGCGCTGTATTGCTTTGTTTTGGGTTTTCTTTAAGATAGGCGCATTCACTTTTGGCGGCGGATATGCAATGATTCCGCTAATTCAAAAGGAAACAGTAGAAAACAAAAAATGGATAACCGACCAAGATATTTTAGAAATTATTGCTATTGCTGAATCTACTCCCGGCCCTATTGCTATTAACTCGGCCACCTTTGTCGGTTACCGAGTGGCAGGTTTTTTTGGGGCGCTTTGTGCAACGCTCGGTGTTGTGCTCCCCTCTTTTGTAATTATTTTTGTCTTATCATATGTTATTGCAAAATTCCGTGAATTAAAAGCCGTTCAGTATGCATTTAACGGTATTAGAGCGGGTGTTTTAGCATTGATAATTAAGGCACTGTGGTCCATGTATAAGCAAGCACCCAAGGGACTGATTTCATACATTGTAATCGCTTTTTCTTTTGTTGCGGTTGCTTTCTTGAAAATTAATGTGTTTATCGTTATTATATCTTGTGCCGTGTTTGGACTTGTATCCTCTATTATCGCTAGAAGGAGGATGCAAAAATGATTTTTTTAGAATTGTTTTGGACCTTTTTTAAGATTGGCGCATTTACCTTTGGCGGTGGATATGCAATGCTTCCTTTAATGCAGGAACAGGTTTTGGCAAAAGGTTGGATGCCGCTTAATATGATTATTGATTTTATTGCCGTTAGCGAAAGCACACCCGGTCCATTTGCTATAAATATGGCAACATATATTGGCTCTCAAATGGGCGGTCAGTATGGTGTTTTGGGAGCGCTCCTCGGTTCGTTTTGTTCAACCCTTGGTGTAGTTTTACCATCCTTTGTTATCATACTTATAATCGCAAATATTTATGAAAAATTCAAGGAAAGCAATACTGTTAAAGGTGTTATGATAGGTCTTAAGCCCGCTGTTGTCGGTCTTATCGGCTCGGCAGCGCTTTCTATCTTCTTATCGGTTTTTGTGCCAAACGGAATTGATGTTTCTTATTTTTCGCAAATTACTCTTTATGTTTATGTTATCATTTTTGCAATTTCGATAACTATGGCATTCAAAAAGGTGCATCCGATTATAATCATTTTATTCTCGGCGGCAATTGGTATTTTAAGCGGATATTTGCTTTGATTTCAAAATTAAAACACCCGATACTTTCGTATCGGGTGTTATTTTTATGAATTTGTGCCGAATTTCTTTGCCCAACTGTTTTTTGTTAACAAACAAATCATAGCACCTATAAAGGCAATCATTACCCAGCTAAGCACCGTGAAACTCCAACCCATCTTTTCGGATAAAATAGCAATACCATAGCTTGAGATTGCGCTTCCGATATATGTGCAAGCATTTATCACACCCGAAGCAAATGAAGAAATTCCATATTTCCCAAAGAAAGCAGGCACCATACAAATTAGCATAAGGTTAACGCCGTGCATAGAGCCGGTAAGAACGGCCGCACCGCCTACTGCAAAAGCGGCCCCTAAACCATTGAGTGTATAGATAACCAAGGCTGAAAGTGTGCCAACAATGAAAAATACTGCGGCGCAGGTAATCGGATTTGTGAATTGCTTTTGATAAAGTTTTTTTGCAAGTGTTAAACAAATAATTGTGAATATCGGCAAAACCACGCCTGTAAGAATTGAAATCTCATTGCTCAAACCATAGGTTTCAGCGATAAAAGAAGGCATCCAGGTTTGCACACCATCACGAAGCATACCCTGTGTGATAACCGCAAGCATAATAAAGAGCATCATAGGTGTGAACAAATGCTTTATATTACCTTTTTCAGAAACTTCAGCATTTGATTCGGTTTTAATGTTTTTAACATCAAATATGCAAAGCTTTTCCCAAGCAAAAAGCATAATCAATCCGCAAACTGCCGAAACTACAAAAACAAATTTCCAATTCCCTGTTAAAGAAATTATAATTGGTGAGAATAAGTAAACTGCAATCGAACCAAATGAACTACCCCAAGAAACCTTGGTTGCAACATTTTTATAATCTTCCATTGTTAAATTAACAGTTAACATCTTAACCATTGGGGGCCACATAAAGCTTTGTGCAAAACCGTTCACACACCATACAGCGCACATTTGATACGGATTTTTACATAATACAATGAGGATATTCATTATAATAGTAACAATTAAGCCTAAGGATATTAATCTTTTAGGAGGAAATTTATCACCCAAAAAGCCTACTATAATTTGACCTATGCCGTATGTAATAAAACTACCTGTGAGTGCCATCGAAAGCAAAGTGCGAGAAAAGGATGTGGCAGTTTCCATCTCGGCAATAATGGCGCCATAGTTTATTCGGGTCATATAACTTATTAAATATGTTACCGCAAATAGCCACGCCATAAGGTTGATTTGCTTTTTTGATTGCAATTTTTCCATTATGTATCCCCTCTTGAAAAATAGCATTTTTTAACAACAAAATTTATTATATAGCAACTATCTTAAATTTTCAACATAAATAAAAAATTCGTTAATAGTATCCTATATTTATTAAAAAAAGCAACGGTATATGAGCAAAAGTTATATACCGCCTTACTTTTTTATTCTTCCATGGAATTATCAGCCTCTTCTAAAGGCGCGGATTCGGCAACTATCTCATTCGGCTTTCCGTTTTTCTTTCCTTTCTTAGTATAAACCAAGAAGAAAACAACTACGCCTGCACCAAGCGCTACAACAACCACTGCAATTATACCGATGA
>JAZRZR010000076.1:0-16147 GCA_045601525.1 Acutalibacteraceae bacterium | reverse complement strand
CAATCTCATCTGCACGACCGATTACGGGGTCCAAATTTCCGTTTTGCGCCTGTTTCGTAAGGTTTCGGCCAAATTTATCAAGCATGGGCGTTTTGCTGTTTTTAGGGGAATTTTTAGATGACTTATTTTCCTGAAAATCTTCACTCGGTCCGCCGTTAAAATCAACTCCCGACGCCTTTAGAGCACTTGATGTTAAAAAGGCAATATCCACATCTAACTGCCTTAAAAATCTTATGGCATAATTATCGCCTTCACTCAAAATTGCGATTAAAATGTGCTCACTGCCAACCTGTTTTTTATCCAGATTTTTAGCACCGATAGTAGCCACATTAAGAATGTTTTTTGCCCTTGGAGTAAAGTAATCCGGAGAAAGTGCGGTTGGTGTACCCACACCAATTGTTTTCTTGATAAGTTCTTCTATTTTATCAGCCGTTACACCGTTTTTTAGCAATACTGTTGATGCAATACCGCTACCAACCTTAGCAAGTCCCAACAAAATGTGTTCGCTGCCTATATAGGTGTGACCAAGCTTTTCAGCTGAGTTAATAGCAAAATTCAAGGCTTCGGTAGCCTTAACGGTAAAATTCTTAAAATTATATTTCATTTATATCACCTCATTTTAAGAATAAATACAATTTCATAGTTGTTCTCTTAAAAATTTTGCCCTTTCGGCATCTCTTGTTTGTGCATCGCCTATACCAATCTTTTTCATAAGCATATTGGGTTGTATTTCGATAAGAGTTTTCATCGGCAAGCTCTTTTCAATATCAATTATACCCATATCTGCCCCAAGTTTAATCACAGACAAATATTGCATTGCTTCCTCTGTTGAAATTATTCTTGAACTTTTAAGAAGCGCAAGGGAACGAAAAACAGTATCCTCGAGTCCAAGCTTATCAGCACTAAGACGCAGTGAAAACTCTTTTTCAAGAATTTGCTCGGCTATTACTTTAAGGTTATTAATAGCGTCCTTTTCAGAAATGCCTAAGGTAATTTGATTAGATAATTGATACAAAGCCGCACTTGATTTAGTGCCCTCTCCGTATATTCCTCTAACTGTAAAACCGAGTTGTCTAACCGCATCGGTGATGCTTGGAATTTCACCTGAATTTTCAAGCATCGGCAAATGAAGCATTACGGATGCTCTAAGGCCCGTGCCGAGGTTGGTTGGACATTCGGTGAGATACCCAAGGCGGGAATCAAAAGCTATCGGCAAAGAAGCGGCTAAAAGGCAATCAAGTCTTTCGGCGATATCATAGGCCGCTTCAAGTTCAAAGCCTGACTTCAAGACCTGAATTCTAATATGGTCCTCCTCACCAATCATTACGCAAACCGACTCATCATCCGATATGATTATTGCCTTATTTTTACGATTTTGAGCAAAATCTGGACTGATAATATGCCTTTCTACCATCGAAAAAGCTTCAAGTTCGGGCACATCATTCATATTTATAAATTTAAGGCTCTTTGCAAAGGGGGTATTAGTATTTAATATTGCCGCCTTAATTTTTTTATTCATATCTTGAAAATCTGCCTCGCTCATATTTGGCACAAAAGGATAGCCATCAATATTTCTTGCTAAACGCACACGAGAAGTAATTACCGCATCAAATTTATTTTGTTCAAGCATCTTTTTCTCCCTCTTTCTCGAGCTCACGTATTTTATCTCTGATTTCGGCCGCCTTTTCGAACTCTTCTCTCTTAACAAGAATTGAAAGTTCATTTTTAAGGGCGGTTAATCTATCTTCCTTGGTGGAAACCGCAAGGGGGGATTTATTTGGTATCTTGCCTAAATGCTCTACGCTGCCGTGAAGGCGCTTAATATATGGTAAAAGCTCATCAAAAAATGCATCATAACATTTGGCACAGCCAACTTTACCCCGTTTAATAATATCCTGCATAGTATATCCACAGCATCCGCAACTTTTCGCAGTTTTAGGGGTAATTTCACCTAACATCGAGGCTAAAATACCTGAAAAACTACCCGCATTGCTATTTTTTTGCGCACAATCAGAGCAAAGGTGCTTTTCGGTTACAACACCGTTTACTATTTTTTTGATGTGCGTTGTAGCATTTTTAAGACCGCATTGTTGACACAGCATACTTTTCATCCTTCCTAAATTTGTGTAAGCAATATATTCTTTATAAGCGAAGCGCGTATATAATCACGATATGCAACGGGTATTGTTTGCATAACGCTATTTGATATGGAGGCTTTTATGATTCTTTCGGTTCTTTGGTCAATTAGTTCGGAAGAAAGACAATTCTCCAACAAAACACGTGCTGTAAGGCTATCCATCGTATCTCCAATAGAATTTATTATATGCATAAGCGCCGATGATTTACGCAAAACCACCCTTGTGATTTTTACATAACCTCCGCCTCCTCGCCTACTTTCGATTAAGTAGCCATGCTCTGGAGTGAAACGCGATGACAGTACATAGTTTATCTGACTTGGCACGCAACCCATTAACGAAGCAAATTCGTTGCGCTGAATCTCGGCAATATTATCATGCGATTCATCTAACATTTTTATGATTTGCTCGGTAATTAAATCACTCATTCTCATAAGAATTACCCCCATTTGACTTTTACTGACTTTAATTATATTATACACGAAAGTCAAGAAAAGTCAAACATTATTTTTGACAGTAACACTTTTTCCTTAATCGCATAAGATATAGTAAAGTTGAAGGGAGGTCTGTGAAATGTGCTGTAATTCTTTTGGCGGTAGCAACTGTACTTGGATTTTGATTGTTATCCTTCTCCTCATCTGTTGCTCTGGTAACAACGGTTGTGATGGTTGCAACAACAACGGTTGCTGCTAATCACCTTTCTACAACAAAAAAAGCCCACTGCTTAGCAGTGGGCTTTTCCCTTTATAAATTATTTGCTGAATATATCGAGAACATTGATGGTTTCGGTATATGTATCGTCGTCATCATTAGCGGCGCCGATAATTTCCTCTAAACCGGTTTTTTCCTTCTTCTCGTTACCAAGACCTGTAGCAACAACTGTTACACGGATGGTATCCTCAAGAGTTTCGTCAAGCTGAGCACCCCAAATAATTGTTGCATCGGGATGTGCCATTTCGGAAATGATAGAAGAAGCAAGCTCAACCTCTTCAAGACCGATATCATCAGAACCTGTGATGCTGATAATAACGCCGCGGGCATTGTCCATAGAAGTCTCAATAAGGGGACTTGTGATAGCAGCGCGAGCAGCCTGTTCAGCCTTATCACGACCGGTTGCAACACCAACGCCCATGTGAGCATAGCCTGCATCCTGCATAATAGCTGTAACATCAGCAAAGTCAAGGTTAACAAGAGCTGTAACATTGATAAGCTCGGAAATGCTTTGAACACCCTGACGAAGAACATCATCAGCAATATCAAATGCATTCTTAAATGTAATCTTCTGTTCAGAAACGAACTTAAGACGCTCGTTAGGAATAACAACAAGGCTATCAACATGCTCACGCAAAGCAGCGATACCTGCTTCAGCCTGAGTCATTCTCTTCTTGCCTTCGAAAGCAAAAGGCTTAGTAACAATACCAACAGTTAAAATGCCAAGTTCCTTAGCAATTTGAGCAACGATAGGTGCAGCACCTGTACCTGTACCGCCACCCATACCTGCGGTAATGAAAATCATATCTGCATCGCGAATAGCTGCAGCAATTTCTTCTTTAGATTCTTCAGCAGCAAGCTTGCCCTTATCAGGGTTAGCGCCGGCACCCATACCGTTGGTTGCCTTATTGCCTATCTGAATTTTGTTAGTAGCCTTTGAGAGATAAAGAGCAGCTCTATCTGTGTTGATTGCTACAAACTCAACACCTCTTACACCGGCATCTACCATACGGTTTACAGCGTTACCGCCCCCGCCGCCGACACCTACAACTTTAATTTGAACAACATCGTCCAACTCATTTGAAACTTCAAATGCCATCTTAATTCCTCCACTTTATAAATATAGCTATGATACGCCTATATATATTAACATATAAATAATATCACAAAGTTTTTCAAATTTCAATAGTAAAATTTACAAAATTGTAATTTTTTTATTGGAAATTTATAGATTGCTCGAAAAAACCCTCTCTTTTCGTTGTTGACCAAGCACTTAAATTGATTTTTCCCGTCACCTCGGCGCCGTTTTTAGCATCAATTTGTGGCAACATACTGTTTAGATGAGCTAATTTTCCGTCAAGGTTTTCAGAATAACCTAAATTTACCGAAAATCTATTCTTAACAACAAGTGTTATTGCATTTTGGTTGGTTATATCGATGCTTTGAAGCGGAATATTGTATTGTGAAATCTTTGAATAAATCTCATTGATAAGCGCAAGTTGTTTTTCGGGCATTTCAATAATATAACCCGCATTCGCCTTTATAGCATCCACAGTTTTTATCAATACTATATCCTCGGGTTGAACAGCAAATTTATTCAGCGCCTTATTATTGCTATCGGCAGTTATGTACATTGTACCTACTTGATAACAAAATATATCGTCTGTTTCTAAAACCGAAATTTCGATAGAATTAAATGAGGTGCGCTTAAGGTTTGCCTTGCTGATATACGGCAATTCAACTGTAAGCTTTGCATTTATATTTTTCTCACGTATCGCAAAAAGCTTGTCCCCTATCTTTACGCCCGACGAAGCAAGGACCTGTTCATAGCTGTAAACAGAATTTCCCGTTACGGTTATCTCTTCAACGGGGAATAAAACAGTACGAACCAAGACACCTAAAACAACACCCAATATCATCAAAAAAACAACAAGAAAAGCAGCCGCACGTGTCTTTGCACGGCGGCGGTTTTGTTTTTTCTTAACACCTTTTTTTGTTTCCTTTAATTCCATTTTCTATTTCCTTTTTATGTCCGCCCCTAATAAAGAAAGGCTTTTTTCTATCGACTCATATCCTCTATCGATATGATATATTTTATCAATTTCGCTTTCACCCTCGGCCGCCAAGGCTGCAACCACTAACGCCGCTCCACCACGAAGGTCGGTGCATTGTATTTTCGCACTTGAAAGGCCCTTCACTCCCTCAATTACCGCAACCCTGTTTTCAGTTTTTATACTGGCACCGAGACGCTTTAGTTCATCGATATATTTATAACGGTTTTCAAAAATGTTTTCCACAAACACTGAAGTCCCTTTTGCTAAGGAAAGCATCGCAATTACAGGCGGTCCCGCATCGGTTGGAAATCCTGGATAAACTGTTGTTCGTATCGTCGGTATGCGTTTTAATTCATCGTTTGCACGAATTCTCATACTGGATTTTGAAGGAATAATTTCGCAACCACATTCCTTAAAGGTATTTAGCAAAACCACTAAATGCGGCGGCATTATATTGTTTAGCGTTATATCCCCTTTTGTAACTGCGGCTGCACAAATGTAGGTAGCGGTTACAATTCTATCGGGAATAATTGTGTGCTCGGTTGAATTTAACCTTTCGACACCGAAAACTGTTATTGTATCAGAACCTGCACCGCATATTCTTGCCCCTGCGCCGTTGAGAAAATCGGCAAGGTCACTTATTTCAGGCTCTTTTGCAGCATTGTGAATTACGGTAGTGCCGTTTGCAAGTGTACTTGCAAGAATTATGTTTTCGGTAGCGCCTACACTCGGAAATAACAAATGAATTTGTGTGCCATAAAGCTTCTTTTCGGCTTTGCAATATAAATTTCCGTGGTCCTCATCAATTAAAAGACCCATTTTTCGCAAAGCTGATAAATGCAAATCAATTGGTCTTGGCCCTAATTCACAACCTCCGGGGCTGCTTATCACTGCTCTGCCAAGTCTTCCGATTATTGCGCCTAAGAAAACTATAGAAGAACGCATTTCACGCATCAGTGAATCGGGTATTTCATCATTTGTAATTTCTCGCGAATTCACAACTACGGTATTACCACACCGCTTGACCTTACAACCCAAATGTTCAAGTATCTTAATTGCGGCGGTTACATCTGATAAATCAGGACAATTATGTATTGTTGCCTCTCCGTTACATAGCAAAGTTGCCGCCATTATCGGTAAAACACTATTTTTGGCACCGTGTACCGAAATTTCTCCCGAAAGACGATTTCCGCCATTTATATATAATTTTGACATTGAGCATCCCTCATAAAAACGGTATTATATACTTTATTTTATGTGGTTGCCCGAAAAGTGTTATTTAGAATTTAACCAATTTGCAAATTTCATTGTAAATACGAATATTTGCATCACTAATTGCGCTATTTTTTGCGTTTTTGCCCATATTTCTTAACAGTTCCTTGTTTTCAGTCAACATAGAAATAGCCTCAATAAGCTTTTCACCGTTAAGGTCTTTTTCCTCAATCACCTCGGCAGCGCCGACATTTTTGAGAGTCATAGCATTATGATACTGATGATTTTCAGCAACGTAGGGCGATGGAACCAAAATTGATGCTTTCCCGCAGTTTTGTATCTCGCTAAGTGTTATAGCTCCTGCCCTGCCAATTACTATATCCGCAGCCGCCATACACAAATCCATATCGTAAATATATTCCTTTATAATCACCTTTTCGGAAAGTTCAATGCCTGATAAATTTTGAAGCATAGTTTCATATCCGTTCTTGCCTGTAGCGTGAATATGATAAAACTTATCAGTATTATTATGCCATTTTATAAGTTCGGTTACTGCATCATTTATTGGACGTGCGCCAAGACTTCCGCCAAAAGAAAGTATAACGGGAATATCAGCCGTAAGTAGAAGCTTATCCCTTGCGGCAATTTTATCAATTTGCAACAATTCACTACGAACGGGATTACCTGTAATAACACATTTTTTCTTGATTTTAAGATACTTTTCGGCTTCAGGCATAGCAAGCATAACACAATTTGATTTTGGTGCTAGCATCTTTGTTGTTACGCCCGGAAAAGCATTTTGCTCGTGTATCGCAGTCTTAATGCCTAAATTTTGGGCTGCCTTGAGCACCGGACCGCTTACATATCCACCTGTACCGATAACTATATCGGGTTTTAGTTCTTTTAATAATTTACGTACCTTAAGCGATGCGCTCAAAGCCTTATATGCCGCATCTATATTGTGTGCTATTGCCTTTGGGGATATTTTCCTTTGAAATCCCGCAACATCAATAGCATAAAAATCATAACCGCAATCTGGTACTAATTTAGCTTCAAGCTTTGTTGAAGTGCCGATATAACTGATTTTGGTTTCAGGGTGTTTTTCTTTTATATAACCGGCAACCGCCAAAGCAGGATTTATATGGCCTGCGGTACCGCCGCCTGCAAATAATATATGCATGGTTTTCTCCTATACCTTTTGTAAATTTGATTCGCGCGAAACCGAAAGTACAATTCCCATTTGCGCCAAAAGTAAAACCAAGGATGTTCCGCCGTATGAAAAGAACGGCAAGGAAATTCCTGTATTAGGAATGGTATTTGTAACAACCAAAATATTCAGTATTGCCTGTAAGCCTACTTGAAATGAAAGGCCAACAGCCATAAAACAACCGAATTTATCGGTTGACTTCATTGCAATTGTAAAACCGCGCCATACCAATGCACAAAACAGTAAAACTATGATTGTTGCACCAATAACGCCCAACTCCTCGCAGACTATCGAAAAAATAAAGTCATTATGAGGTTCGGGAACCCACAATTGCTTTTGTATTGATTTTCCAAGTCCCTTGCCCATAAGCCCACCTGAGCCTATTGCCAAGAGTGACTGAATTGTTTGAAAGCCTTTATCAAGGGGGTCGGCCCAGGGGTCAAGCCAATATTTAATTCGGTCACTACCGTAACCTACAATTCCCGTTAACATAGCAACTGCTGCTCCAACTGCACCAATACCGAGACCGCCTACTATATACGGCCACTTAAGACCGCCTATAATCATTAAAACAACACCGATTATAAATATTAAAAGAGTTGCTGAAAGGTGCGGCTCTAATACTACCAATATACAAGGAATAGCTAAAAGAATCACCAAAAAAGCAATAACACGGAATTTATCCATTTGCTTATAATTTATCGATATCAAATGAGAAAACAAAACGATTACCGCAAATTTAGCAATTTCAGATGGTTGAAAGCTGAAAGAGCCAATTGCAAACCAACGTTTTACGTCCATTCCCTTAAGCATTGGCGGAACCGCCAACAAAAATGCCAAAAGTCCCAAGGCAATAGCATAAATAATCCAGGACAATTTGCGCCAAAAATGATATGGAATTCTCGAAGCCACAAACATAGCCACAAGACCTACAACCGCAAAGGCCGCCTGCCTTATTATAAATCGGTAGCTTGTGCCGTAATATGTGTAAGAATAGGCATAACTAGAAGAAAACAGCATAACAAGGCCTACCGTTAACAAGGTAAGCACAAGACCTAAAAATACAATATCTACTTTTCCTCTTTTTATAGCTATTGATTTAGCGCTATCCTTCTTTGCCATAAAGATCTCCTGTTTAAGTTAATAAAAATGCGAGTATTGCCAAAAGACAACCTATAAAAGTTACTAATGAAAAGGTTAGTACTATTTTGCCCTCGCTCCAACCGCAAAGTTCAAAATGATGGTGTATAGGCGACATCTTGAAAAGTCTCTTTTTAGTCTTTTTGAAATATGCCACCTGAAGCATTACCGAAAAGGCTTCGCTTATATAAATTATTCCTATTAAAATCAACAAAATGGGTGCGCCCACTCCAAAAGAAAGTGCAACAACTGCTCCGCCTAAAAACATTGAGCCGGTATCACCCATAAACACCTTAGCAGGATGTGAATTCCAGAGTGCAAAGCCCGCACAAGCACCCGCAAATGCGGCGGCAAGTGTATTATAACCGATATTTCCCAAAAAAGCCGAAATAAACATAAATGCACAGCAAGCAACAAGTGTTACAGTACTTGCAAGGCCATCAACACCGTCTGTAAGATTAACAGCATTAGTAAAGCCGTAGATAAAGAAAAGTGCAATCGGCCAAAAAATAAGACCAAAGCCCGATGTAATATCCACCTGACCCACAAAGGGTAACCAGGTAGTTTTCATACCCGATATCGCAAGTGAAGCCAAATAACAAGCACTCACTAAAAACTGCAAAAATGTTTTTTGTTTTGCGGTAAGCCCCAAATTTCTTTTTTTGACAACCTTGATATAGTCATCAATAAAGCCGATAAGGCCCATTCCAACTGCAAGAGCAATTCCCGAAGCAAAACGTGAAATACCGCCGAAAACCTTAAATTCGTCCATAAGTCTTGTGTTGGCAAGACTCGAATATGAAAGTGCGAAAATCAGCGAAATCACAACACCTATAAATATCATTATTCCGCCCATAGTGGGGGTACCTTGTTTGCTTGCGTGCCATTTAGGGCCAATTTCTAAAATTGTTTGGCCAAATTTCAGCTTTCTCAAATACGGAATTACCAAAAAGCCCGACAATGCACAGGCAGTAAATGCAACTATTGCGGCAATAATGGGTGTTAATTCTAACATTTTATGACTCCTTTTTAAGTTTTAGAGCGGAAATAACAACTTCCCTTTCATCAAGGTGTATGGTTTTATCTTTAAGAATTTGATAGGTTTCGTGACCTTTACCCGCTAATACAATTATATCATTTTTTTGAGCATTGGCAACTGCGTAATTTATTGCTTCAATTCTATTTTCAATAACCTTATAAGGCGTTTTCTTTTTTGTAACGCCTACCAAAATGTCATCAATTATCGACATAGGCTCCTCACTGCGAGGATTATCACTTGTAACGATAACAAAATCGGCTAAATTTGCGGCTATCTCTCCCATAATCGGTCGCTTTGTTTTGTCGCGGTCACCACCGCATCCAAAGAGCACTACTAAACGGCAGGCTTCAAAGTCCTTAAATGTATTTAGTATATTTTTTAGGCCATCGGGGGTGTGTGCATAATCAATTACAACAGTAAAATCGCTATTTGTGGGAACAACCTCTGCTCTCCCCTTTACACCGTGCATCTCAGCTAATGCGGACGAAATAATTTCAGGTGTAACGCCAAGCTTCTCGGCTATTGAAGCCGCACATAAAGCATTATAAATTGTGAATTTACCGCCCGTTCCAACGCTTATTTTATTCACATAATTATAGCCCGACATAAAGAATTTAACCGAATCGGGATAATACTTAATATCTTTAGCGGTAAAAGTTGCCTCCTCACTTTTTGTTGAAAAAGTAACCTTTTCACAGGGTATAATTTCGAGCAATCTTCGTGAATAAGAGTCATCATAATTTACAACTGCCGTCTTACACATATTAAACAGTTTGGTTTTTGTAAGGAAATAATTTTCCATAGTGCCGTGATAATCAAGGTGGTCTTGGGTAAGATTTGTAAATGCAGCCACCTCAAACTCAAGCCCGCAAATACGCTTTTGGTCTATGGCGTGTGAAGATACCTCCATAACAAGATATTCACAGCCGCTTTCCTTCATCAAGGAAAGCATTGAATTAAGTTCGTATGCATCGGGGGTTGTGTTCTTTGAGGAAATTATTTGGTCGCCAATTATATTGTTAATTGTTCCGATAAGGCCAGCCTTTTTACCCGCAGTTTCAAGTATTTGCTTGAGCATAAAGGCAACTGAGGTTTTACCGTTAGTTCCCGTAACACCGATTATTTTTATATCTTTTGCGGGACAGCCAAACCAATTCGCACTTAAATTGAAATAAGCTTCTCTTGTATCGGGCACTATTATTTGATTATTAAGTCCTAAGTCCTTTTCACAAACAATAGCGGCCGCACCAAGTGTGTTGGCTTGCTTTGCAAAATTATGGCCATCAAACTTAGTGCCTTTTATGCAAACAAAGATAAAATCTTTTTGAACATTTGCCGAGGAAGCAGTAACGCCCTTAATTTCTTTGTTTTGAAGTGTTTTATTGTCAGTTTTAATTAAATCTTTTAATTTCATAGTAACCGCCTTTAATCAGCAACCGCATCGGCGCGGGTATCTCTAAAATAAACAGTAATTACGCTGCCCTTTTCAACGCTGCTACCCGACGCAATGCTTTGCTTATAAGCAATAACGCTTCCGCTTGTATTACCTGCAAATTGGATATTTAGTCCTGCATTTTTTGCAGTAGCATTACTTGCCGAAACCGAAAGTCCGTTAAACTCAGGAACTGTTGTAGTCTCACTTGCGCCCTCTTGACCGTCGGTATAAATTATTACAGTTCCGCCTGCGTGAAGCGACTCGGTAGCAGCGGGTATTTGTTTAATAACATTTTCCCCATTGCCAACCACTTTATATGTTAGTTTAGAGTTTGTTATTTTACCCTTTGCAACACTTACTGTGTTGCCTACAACACTCGGAACACTAATAGAAAGAGATGCTAATTCTTCCTCGGTGTATTGTGGCTCATAGCCTAAATAAGGCAAGATTTCGGTTAGAATTTCGGCTCCGATAGGTGCCGAAACTGCCGAGCCGTAATACTGACCTGCCGACGGCTCATCAATCATAACAAGTACTGCTATTTCGGGCTCATCAACGGGGGCAATTGATAGATATGAAGCAATGTATTTTTCTTCATCGCTACCAACAAGCTTTATCATCTTTTGTGATGTACCCGTTTTACCGCCTGTTGAATAACCCGCAACATACATATTTTTTGTTGTGCTTTGTGTAACAACTGCACCCATCATTGTTGCGATGGTACTAGAGGTTGCTTTTGAGATGACCTGTCTTTTAACAGTTGTTTCGACCGATTTTATTATATTGCCTTCGCTATCAAGTATCTTGCTTACAAGATGCGGCTGAACCAGATATCCGCCGTTAACTGCAGCCGATACTGCCGTAATCATTTGGATGGGTGTTACCTGGAAGGTTTGACCAAAAGAACTGGAAGAAAGCTCAACAGGTCCCATAGCCGACGCTGCGTGATAAACCGACCTTGATTCACCCGGTAAATCAATACCGGTTTTTTGGGTGAAACCAAAAGCCTCGAAATATTTTGCAAAATTATTTGTGCCAACCAACTGGCCAATCATAATATAAGCGGGGTTACAGGAATTTACCATTGTCTTAACAAGGTCTTGTGTGCCATGACCCGATGTTTTATGGCAGTGATATTCATGACCTGCAATAACAATTTTATGATTACAAGTAAAAGTGCTATTGGTGTTTACAAGGTTTTCTTCAAGAGCCATAGCAGCGGTTATTACCTTAAAAACCGAACCTGGCTCATAGGTGTCGGAAACCGTTTTATTTCGCCATTGTTTATTTTGAAGTTCGCTTCTTATAACCTTTTTTTCGTCCTCGCTTGATGCTGCATCAACTTTTTCTTGGTCGTCAGCCGAAAGAGTAAATGCACTATTTGGATTAAAATCTCCCTTAACTGCCATTGCGAGAATTTCGCCTGTATTTACATTCATTACAATGCACCCGCCTCTATCTTGAGCGTTGTTGGCAATAACGCCCGCCTCAAGATATTTTTCGGCAATATGCTGAATATAGTTATCGATAGTTAAAACCAAAGAATTTCCTTGAATTGCATCCTCAACACGCTCATAGGTGAAGGGCAAATCGGTACCTTGACCGCTTTTGGCTGCTACAACACGACCCGAAACACCCGTAAGTTCGGTATCGTAATAACTTTCAATACCCGCAAGGCCCTGATTATCACTACCAACAAAGCCCAAAACTACCGATGCCAATCTTTCATTGGGATAATATCTTTTTGTGGTTTCGTCGAGACCTATATAACTTGATAATCCTAAATCGGAATTATCGTCGAGGAATTTCCAAATCTTATCGGCGATTTCTTTATCAACCTGTTTTTTAACAGTGACATAATAAGATTTTTTCTCGGTATAGCTATAAATTGTTTCACGGTCGATATCTAAAATTGAAGAAAGACCTTCAGCAATTGTGTTTTTTACTGCAGTCTGTTCGGTTTTATCATCGATTTTTGAAATTCCATTAGGTGTAATATACACTGTCCACGCAGTAGAACTTGTAGCGAGCAAGTTCATATTGCTATCGTATATATCTCCCCTGGGCGCCGAAAGCAAGGTGTCGTACAACTGCTGCTCCAAAGCGGCATTTTGATACTTTTCACCGTTCACAATAGCAAGGTCAACAAGCCTTACAAAAGGCACTACGGCGGTAATCGAAATTATGATAAGCATTGATATAAAAATGCGTAAAATCATACTTTTAGTGGGCTTATCATGCATTGTTTTACCTCCTTAAAAATGCTCGAATACGAGAGTTAAATTTTTTCAACTCTCGTACCTAAATTAATATTATTTATGAAATTATTAAACTATTACTCCAAAAGCAATTACTCATTGGAAACTACCTTTTGACCATCACGCATTACTGCGCAATTTTTATCGTTAACCTGGATATAAACCACTTGATTTTTATCCATTTTCTTCATGCCCATTTGAGCGGCTGAAATCTCCAAATTGTTATACGAAATAACCTTTTCAAGATTTACATACTGTTTTGTATATTCGGCATGTAGCTCGTTGATTTCGGTGTTTATATCATTGATTTGAGAATCAACCTCGTTAATTCTTATTCTAAGGAAAATGTTTCCGCAAATCGCAGTAAGGAAAAATGCAGTTACGAGCACAGCAACAAGACCGGCCGAAATGCGCTTTTTAGCCATTGCTCGTTGCTTCGCCTTTTTTTGCGGCATTTTTATTACATTATTCTCTTTTGCTGAAGTGGACTTTGGCATAAACAAATTAAAATCATAGGCCAAAGAATCGTTATAATACTTTAGATTATCCACTTTGCATTTCCTTCCTTTTTACAGTTTTATGATTGCCCTTAAATTAGCGCTTCTGCTGCGAGCATTATCCTCTAACTCTTTGGCAGATGCTGTTATTGGCTTTTTATTATAAAGTTTTCCTTTTGGCGTTTTCCCGCACACACAAACCGGAAAATCAGGCGGACAAATGCAACCTGTGCACAACTCCTTGAATTTTTGTTTAACCATTCTATCCTCAAGCGAGTGAAAGGTTATTATTGAAAGAACACCGTCTTTTTTTAGAAGTTCAAAAGACTTATCAAGAACGCTCTTTAGACTATCAAGCTCACCATTGACCGCAATTCTAATCGCTTGAAAACATTTCCTTGCGGGGTGGCCATCTCTACGAGCAGCCGCCGGCACCGCACTTGCTATTATATCGGCCAACTGTAACGTTGTTTCTATTTTTTGTTCTTGCCTTACGCTCTCTATTTTTTTAGCGATTTTATAGGCAAACTTCTCTTCGCCAAAATCATTAAAAATACTGCAAAGTTCCGAAACCGAACAATTATTCACAATGTCCGCTGCGCTTATGCCGCTTTGGCTCATCCGCATATCTAAAGGGGCATCCTTATGATAAGAGAAACCTCGTTCGGCTGTATCAAGTTGATGAGAAGAAACTCCCAAATCGAGAAATATGCCGTCAACCTTTTCGATTTTAAGTTCCTTAAGCACCAAATCAATATCTCGAAAATTACTTTTAACAACTACCGCCGGCAAACCCTTTAATCTTTCAGTTGCAACCTTGATAGCATCGGGGTCTTGGTCAAGCGCTATTAGCAAACCGCTTTTTAAGCGTTTGGCAATCTCGCAGGAATGCCCTGCTCCGCCAGCTGTGCCGTCAACATATATTCCGTCAGGTTTTACATTTAATGATGCTATGCTTTCATCAAGCAATACCGATTTGTGTGTAAATTCCATGCCTCTCACCATTAAAGCTGGAACTTATCGGCATCAGCCAATACGGCTTCAGGAGTAAGCACCTCTTCGGCCTCCCAAAGTTCGCTGCTCCAAAGTTCGATATAAGTGTTCATACCGATAAGGTGAGCCGAATCGCCGAGGCTTGAAAATTCACGAAGTGAAGGCGGAATTACTATTCTACCCTGTGCATCAAATTCAACATTAAATGCACCGTCAAAAATAAAGCGCTTAATGCCGCTTGATTGTGATGTGGGAAGTTCGGAAATTTTAGCAACCAATTTTTCCCACTCGGCAAAGGGATAAATGCACAAACAACGCTTGCCACTTATACCTTTGCATATAATAAAGCCTTCGCCTAAATCATCACGGAATTTTGAAGGAATGAAAACTCTGCCCTTCTTATCGATTGTATGGTCAAAACCGCCGTAAAGCATGAATTTTCACCTCCATTTTAACCACTTTTAACCATTTTAATTGATTTTTATGGTATTTTGCACCACTTTTGTTACCATTATACACCTTTATATATAAAAAATCAATAGTTTTTTCAATTTTTTTCAAAAAAAATAAAGCGCCTAAATCTTGACGATTTAGACGCTTTTAATTAGCCTTTCTAAAACAATATTTTAACCTCGAAAACGCCCTTGCAAGCAGGACATTTTACTGTATGTTTTCCCTTTTTTATCGGTAAACGAACAACTGCTTTACAATGGGGACATTTTCTATATCTTTTTGTTTTATAATCTTTAATGCACATAACCTTGAATTTGAAATAACTCTCAAAACCACCGAAACACTTTTCAAAAACTTGATTTTCTTTTTGCCTTCTATGATAATTTCTCGAGAAAAATCTAAAAACCATATATCCAAACAACAAAAGTTGTATTATATATAATGTATTGTGTGCAATAACATTTCTAATGAATATATTAACAACTACAATTATAAAATATAATGCAAACAAAAATTTTTCAAACTTATCAATACCGTATCTTCCCTGCAGTTTGCTCATAAGCCTTTCGAAAAAGTTATACATAAACTCCCCTCCTATATAATTTTACCATTAAAATATGAACTATTTTTTAAATTTCTATTCCATTATTAAAAATAAATGCGCCGTGTGGCGCTTTTATTATTTTATACACTCTTTAACATAGGCAATTTGCTCTTTTATAGAAGCCTCACCTGTACCGCCTTTTGAAATGCGTTTTTCAACACAAGTTTCAAGGCTTATTTCCGCATACAAATCTTCTTCAAACAACTCATCGAACTTTTTGTATTCTTCAAGTTCCAAATTATCAAGCACAAGTCCTTTTTCGATACAATAAGCCACTATTTGACCTGTGGTTTTATATGCTGTGCGGAAAGGTTGACCGCGTCTTACAAGATAATCTGCAAGGTCGGTAGCATTTATAAAGCCTTCCTGTGCGGCTTTGTACATATTTTGGGGCTTTGAACGCATTGTT